>JANSWS010000332.1 GCA_024743355.1 bacterium | reverse complement strand
GGGAACTTCATGCGGATCCATGGGACCGGCAAAGTTCGGCGTGACGGTTATCAACAACTCAATTTCGTTTTGCTCTTCCCTGGTAGATCGGAACAGGCTGCCGATGTAGGGCATGTCAGCCAGGTAGGGGATGCCAGCATTGATCGCCTCTGTTTTCACTTGCAGCAGGCCACCCAGGGCCAAAGTCTGTCCAGCTCCCAGCTCAACTCCGGTTTCCAGGAAGCGACTGCGCAATCCAGGCACATTGATGCCGTCCAGGAGAATAGAGCGGGATGGATCAATTTCACTCACGTAGGGTCGAACTTCCAGCCAAATCTTACCGTTACCACGTACTTTGGCTACGTAATCCAGACGCGTGCCGAACTCACGGAATTGGACGGCGACTTGTCCAAGACCGGCTGGAACCAGAATTGGAATTTCTCCACCCGAATTAAAACTGGCGGGCCTACCGTCGACTGCGGTCAGAGTGGGGGTCGCGAGCACCTTGACCAAATTGTTGCGACGCAGTGCACGAATGGCGGACAAGAATCGAGTACCGTCGTCAACAATACTGAACTTAAAGGTCTCTCCGCCGGTAGTGGTAAAGCCACCGAAGGGGCCGGACTCAATCAAACCACTGGCGTTCTGTACGATCGTGGTACCACCCGAAGTCTGAAGTCCCCAATCGATTCCCAGCTCTCGAAGCTTCGTTCGAGAGACTTCCATGATCTGGACTTCCAGCTGGATGGTATGTACGCCACTGACGCTGATCTTGTTGATCACCGTCGGGAAATACAGCTCAGCAATGGTAATGACCTGCTCCACATGTTCGTCGTTCGTCACGAAGCCGCTGACAATCGCCCCTTGCTGAACTGGCATCACTTGGATGTTGCCATCTGGAAAGTTCTGTCGCAGCACGGCTTCTAGCTCGCGCACATCGCCCAGGACCATGACTTCGATGGTATGAATCGAGTCGTCGGCTCCAACCAGATCGATCTGGGTAATGCCCGTTGTCAGCGCGGATACCTGCAATCGGTTGCCGCCTTCTAACGGAATGGCATTCAACACGGCCGGATTCTGAATGCGAACTCGCTTGAACGGTTGCTCAGCCGTGATTTCTCGGCTTGTGTTGATCACCATCTGCACGGACTGCCGACTAGCGGCGTTGTCGATGCTGACAGCGGAATTCGTCATAGCCCACTGGCTGGTGTATTGGCTAGGGGCCTGTGCTAGCAGTGGAGCTGGTGTGCAGGCAAGTAAACAACCGAGGGCCAGACGACGAGCGCGCATACCGAAACGGCTGCGTCGCAGCTTGATGGATACAGACATTCGTTGACTTCCTTGTGCTGGACAAACCGTTCGCCCCCGGATCATCCTCACCGGGATCGAGCGAACAATCTGACTGTCTGTTTAGGCAACTGAATTACTGCAGTTAGCGACAGCAGGCAACTTCATCAGTTGATGTTCGTTGCGTCTTGGCCTGCTTCTTCTTCCTGCTTAGTGCCACCTTCTTCTGCGGGTGAAGATGGATTGACACTAGTAGGATATGTCGGCGAATAACCGCCGTAACCTGAGTAAACATTGGAAGATGGAGACCCGTTTCCATTTGCATTCAAAGCACTTCCACCACTCTGAGGCTCATCCACGACCTCCGTTGGTAGTTCATTATCAGTGGACCACTCGTAGCGTTTTACGCCTTCGGGAGTCATGATTAACAGCGAATTCTTGGGCTTTTGGATGGGAGGTGCCGCCACCTGTTTGGCAAATTGGGTGAGCAAGCCAACTCCCGGAAGCTGCGGCTCAGGTTCTTTGACCGACTCAGCTTCATTGACCCAGCTCAAGAAGGCTTCGCCGTTATCTTCCTGCTCGTTGCGATCCTCACCAAAGGGGCGAAGATTCAGTTGCAGCTCGCCCAGGCTGTTGGCCAGGGTCAGTGCCTCCAATTGGCTTTCCTTGACCAGCAACTGAAACACGGTGGATTTGTTGACGGGTGAAGTCTTGCCTTCCTCTTCATCACTATCGCGGGTGGAGCTACCGTTGATGCCGTGAACTTTGACGTTCCGCATCACCGTACGACTTTCCGGGATCGAATTACGTCCACCTGGGCGGAAGGTTCCCAAAATATCAACGTGGTCGCCCGCCTTGATATAGCTGGCATTACATTCGATGTCGAATATTCGAAAGCCCGAAGGAACACTGGTCGAAAAGCTCTCACGGGAGTCGCTGATCTTGCGTTCTAGAATCGGCTCTCCCGCGAAGATGTTCTGCTTTAAGAACTTGTTCTCCAATTGGTCGAGACTGAACAACGCTCCCTCGGGCAGTCGCGATTTGGGCCACTTCTCAAGCTTGACCTTTTCGGCCGAGATCTTCTCAGCGTGTGGCAGATCCTTCACCGCCACGAAGATTTCCACCATGGCCTCGGCCGGTGGTCCGGAGCCTTTGTCCATAACGGCTTTGCTGACGGCCACGGCGGCGATCATCCCGCAACCGAGTGCCACAAACAAGAGGATAAGAGTTTTTGCACGCATCGCCAAACTGCCTCATACACGAACTTGTTATGCGGCCCGTCGCATCCCACCGACTCGGATAGCTCGCATGTACTCTGTAATGCCCTAGAATCCTGTTCTCGGGCTTTAACCGGAGCACGACATGGTCAGCCTGATGCGGAGTTCCCATCGTGCGTATTCTCGATAGCTATCATTGGCAAGAAAGCGGGAAAGAATTCAAACAATTGTTTGCTGCCCGAAATCAGACGCTGACTGGCAGGTACGACCCAGTCAGAACTGTTTTCCAAGCTGTTGAATTCCCGCTCGCCTCAGTCATCGTCATAATCGGAATTTAGAGCCGGCTGGCTCCAAGTTACGACTGCAAATTCGTGCTGGGATCGCCGCTCCATGTTGCCCTTGGGATCCGGTGCATCAACCCTCGAGAGCGTACTCGGATTCAATGTATCGTGCTTGCGTTTGTGACGCGTAACGCGATGCGGGGCTTGATCCTTTCGGAACAGCCCCGTCGCTAGATTTTCATCATCGGCTTTGAGATTAAAGCATGCCGGCAAATGCGAAGTAGCCGATCGCAGCCACGGTCATGGGGATACCGTAAGGCAACAGCCGCATGCGAGGCTTACGTTCTTGTGACCGCTCGTAGAGTTCGTCAGCGTTGCGGACAGTAATGATCTCTTGCAGTATGGCTTGAGCCTGAGTCCAGTGTTTTGCCCATTCGCCGCTAACTGCGATTTGAATGAGAGCCATGATAGCGCCCACGATAGTGGTGGCGACAAAAATCCACCAAGTGTGTTCGATATGCACAAAGGCTGCGATGCCCGCCAACAACTTGACGTCACCGGCGCCCATGCCACCAATCAGATGCAAACCAAAGAGCAGCGCGAGTCCAAAAAAGGTGGCCGCCAGACTCCAACCTAGCCCAGGCCAGCCGCCTACGGCAAAGCTATACAACCACCCCGCCACAATCAAAGGATAGGTGATCTTGTTCGGTACCTTGAGATACATGCCATCAATTACGGCTGCAATCACCAACGTGACAGACACAGCCCACATGGCCCAGTTTTCATACAAATGTGCGAATAATGCGTCCACAGTTTCCTTCCCCCCAATGGCATAGGTGAATGCCAGATTCATTTGGTTTAACGCAGGCTGCAACACCAAACAAAGAGTGTGCTCAGAATGGTGCCGGCCAAGCATGCGATCTCCCACAACCCAGAGATCGATTCAGCGGGCATCAGATAGGGTGTCATGTGCTATTTCTCCTGCCGCTTGAAAGCCGACAGACCAAGACCTGAGAGTGTTTCAACGCAGTTGCGGCGGTATCGATCTAGATCGATACCGCCTTACCGCGAATTTCATTCGTTCCCGTCTGGCACAAGTGCCAGACAGAGACTCAGCTTAGAGTTGGCCAGCAACGCTGCTGAACGTGCCGCTTGCGCTGGAACCGATCGAAGTGATCGCGCCCAAGCAGACAACGATGATCAGAGCCAGCATAACCGCATACTCAACAGCGGTTGGGCCGTCTTCAGACTTCAGAAAACGATTGATCTTAGAGGCGAAGTTCTTCATGGCATCTCTCCAAATGCGAAACAACCCGGAAATCGGGCATACAAGAAACTAAATGTGACTCACCGCACCCAGGCTTCGCCACCGCCTCGAGTACGACTTGCATCACGACGTTGCATTCGCGGCTGGCCTCGTCGAGACACATGTCCGGCATGCACATGAAACCTATGTCAGCTTCCGGTTCTGTCAAACTTTGCGGGCTAGGAAAAAACGACGAATCTCATAAATAGTTGAAGAGACACAAAAGACGCGATTGTCAAACAATAAAAAGACCCGTAATAATCCGTACTACCATCAACGTCGCCACGATCGCAGTCCGATGAAATCACCGAAGTCTATTCGCGTTGCCCGACTCAGCTTGCCATGGCTGCGCCACGCCCGCCGAGTTCCGCGCCGTATTTGGCAGGTCGTCGGATTGCTGTGTGTCTTGCTGAGCTATCTCCCCTGGCTGCTCGGCTGGCAAACTCACCCGCTCGCGGTCGTGGCGCCTCTAGTGGTTGTCAGCTTGGCGATTCTGCACTCCCAGCGGAGCTGGCCGAGCGTTTTGTGGATGGCGATAGCCTGCACTCTGTTGGTGGCCTTGCTGCGTCCTTCCGTTTTCGCCGCTGAATGGCAGGGGCTGCTGTTGGTGCTGGCCGGCCAAGTCGCAATTGCCGTCGGCAATCGCTCGGCGGAATTGATGCCTTGGGGCAACGCCCGCGCCCAATCACGTTTGACTCAGCGACTGAAACGCCAAACTCACCAGCTTCGCGAGGCGTTGGAGAAGCAAGAAACCACCCAGCGGAGAGTCAAGCAATATGAATCCAACCGCAGAGCACTTCTTGAGCACCTCCCGGTTCACGTGGTGCAAAAAGACATTGAAGGCCGCTTTCTGTTTGTGACGCAGTCTTTTTGCGAATTAGTCAATCGCAACTTCGCGGATGTTATCGGCCGCACCGATTTTGACCTGTTCCCGGAGACTACCGCTCAAAAGTTTGTGGAGGACGACCGCCGCGTCATGGCAACGGGAGGAGTGTTTAACGATATCGAAGAGACAGAGCTGCCGAATGGCAAGAGCAGTTTCATGCAGGTTCGCAAAGCACCGCTTCGAGATCCAGAAGGTCACGTCATCGGCGTTCAAGGAATCTTCTGGGATATTACCGAAGAACACTTGGCCCGCCGCGAACTGCAGCACATTGAATCCTTGGCCCGTGCTCTGATCAATGCAGCCTTGGACGGTGTGCTAGTCGTGGATGCTCGCGGACACGTCCTGGAGGCTAATCCCGCCTGTCGCAAGATCCTGGGGTACAAGCGAGAACAGGCAGACGCCCACCCGCCCTTGGGCTCCATTCTTGAAACCTCCGTCGCCGAACTGGGCTCACGTTCGACGGACATCGACCCAGCCGCACAACGCTACCAGCGGAAGATGCCACTGGAGGAGATCCTCTCTTCGGCGATGGGCAAACGCATCGAAGTGCAATTGCGCCGCAGCGACGGACGTTGGTTTGATGGGGAAATCTCGACCCATCCCTTGGACGTCGACGGATCGAAGGGCTGGGCCATTTTTATTCGTGATATCACGCGACGTAAGGAAGCTGAGAAAGAACTGCTGACTGCCAAGGAGACGGCTGAACAGGCGAATGCAGCCAAGACCGAGTTTGTTGCTAATGTGAGCCACGAACTGAGAACTCCATTAACCGGAATCATCGGTCTGCACGAACTGTTGGACCGAGGACGCTTGGATGATCGACAAAGGGAATATTTGAAACTGGCGCGATTGTCCGCCAACAACCTGCTCACCTTGATCGATGACCTGCTCGATTTTTCGAAAATCGAGGCGGGGCATCTGGATATTGACGAAGTACCTTTCTCCATAGTGTCGGTGGTCGAGGAGTCGATCAATTCATTGGCCGCTAGAGCTCATTTCAAGGGCCTGGAGCTGCTGGCGGACTTCGAAGACAAATTACCGGAACGATTGGTTGGCGACCCGCATCGCATCAAGCAAATCCTGCTCAATCTTCTCGGCAACGCCATCAAATTTACGGAACGCGGTGAAATCCGTGTGCGCGTGCGACAACAACAAGTTAAACGCGAGACTGGCGGCAACGCAAATCCATCATCGCCCAAACGCACCCGCATCCGTTTCGAAGTGCATGATCAAGGGATTGGCATTCCTGCCGAGAAACGACAGATGATCTTCGACGCCTTTCGCCAAGCCGATAGCAGCACTACGCGGCAATATGGGGGAACCGGCCTGGGGCTGACCATTTGCCGCGATGTCGTCAATCGCATGGGAGGTGTAATCGGGGTAACAGAATCCCAGGACCTTTCAGGAAGAAAAACTCAGGGCAGCTGCTTCTTTTTCGAATTGCCATTCCAGCCCGTGCAATTAGATGGTGTTCAATCGAGTGTAAAACCAAGCTCGCAATCAAGACCCGTGGTGGTTGCTGCCAACCCCAGCAATTGGCGGGAACTGCTGGTTCGCGAAGTTCAAAGGATGGGCTTCGAAGCGACCACTCTCAGTCTTGATCAATTAGTTCGTCGCGATCCTCCCGGCCTTTTCGCAGCCGGCAACAATACCATCGTCTTCGCGGACTTTCGTGAGTTGCTGGATTCTGAGCACAAATCTTTGCCGGTCGTCACACGATGGGTACTGCTCTCAGCTCTCGGCACGGCTCCTCCCCAGGCGATACCGCAACGATTACGGTATGCAGATATTGCTTGGTTGTCTCGACCGGTTCGCAGGTCTGAGTTGGAAGCTGTTTTGACGGATGGTCCCATGGAGGTCCCCAGCGAAACCAATCCAGAAATCGCCTTCGGACGCAGTGCCAACATTCTGTTGGTGGAAGATAGCCCCATCAGCCAAACCGTGCTACGCGACATGCTCGAAGGCCTGGGGCATCAAGTACAATTGGCCAACAATGGTCACGCTGCCATCGATGCCTGCAACGAAAAGCTGTTTGATTTGGTGCTCATGGATATTCAAATGCCAGGCGTTGATGGACTAGAAGCCACTCGGCACATCCGCCAAGCCGAAATCGGGCTTGGCCGGCACCAAAAAATTTGTGCTTTGACTGCCCATGCAACCGCCGCGGACCGCGCAATCTGTGTCGAAGCCGGGATGGAAGGCTTTCTGGTAAAGCCTATTACGTTGGACCATCTGGCGCAAGCGGTTACCCGCGTATTGCGCGGTGAATCCTTGCTGGAAGATCATGACTATGATCTGAGCAATAGCCAGAGTGAGAGCGCCATTGTGTCAAGCGAGCGGGAACTGGCAGCAGTTCCCGCTCCAGCACCTGACGCATCCGGCGAAGCGCCCAGCAAAGCGTCCGCCTCCGGCAAAGCGACCACCAGCGAAAAACCGCCATTAGTAGACAAATCGGGCCCCACAGCTCATGCTTTCTCGCTCGACCGCGCTTTTGAAGATGCTCCGGACTGGGAAGAACTGGTGCGTTTCATGAACCATAATGAGGCGCTATTGCGTGACGTATTGCGTTTGCTCGTCAGCGAGGCTCCCAAACTCGGGAAGTCTTTTGATGTCAGCGTTCGCGAGCGACAGTCCGCCCCAGCTCGCAGAGCGGTGCATACACTTAAAAGCAATGCCCGCTACGTACAACTCAAGCGTATTGCAGCCTATGCTGAACAACTCGAAAATTTGGCTCGCGATGAAGAAATGGACATCTTAAAATCGGAAGCCCGGACGCTGCGAAAGTTAACCAGCGCCATCGCTGATTGGGCGGAAGGCTTGCTGCAGAGCCATTCCTAAGGGCTGCCTCGCTCGATACTGCTTGACGCCGCCTGCGGCCGCAATTTCGCCTCGGCCATTGAGCAAACGCTAAGCGAACTTTTTTCAGCCAAGCGGCCGGAGTAACACACGACAAGATGATCCAGAATCCGCTTCCAGCTGAGAAGTCTCCGCCGGCCAGGCACGCCACAGGCAATGTTTTGCTTTACGCGTGCGCGTTTGTGATTCTGATCGCCGGGCTGCGGGCAGCCTCTTCCATTGTTGTCCCCTTCTTACTGTCCGCTTTCCTGAGCATCGTTGTGATGCCACCTCTGAAAGCTTTGGAACGCAGATTGGGATTTTCAATCGCTTTCAGCCTGGTCATGCTCGCCTTAGTACTTCTGTTTCTCAGCGTTCCCATCATGGTCGGAGGAGCATTGCAACAAGTCGTCCGTTTTCTACCGGAATTACAAAAGCAATTGGGGGCTTGGGCAGCGGGGTGGGCCCAACAAATCGAAGCCTGGGAAATTGGAATCTCCAGCGAGGACTTAACGCAAGCTCTCAACCCGGCAGGCGGCACCGCTCTCTTAGCTCGGCTGCTGAACGGGCTGATGGAGGCCCTCAGCAACGGCATTATCGTGTTAATAATGACGGGCTTTATGCTGGCTGAGGGCTCGTGGTTTTCTGCAAAGCTTTCAATGCTGGATGGTGGTTCAGGCATCGCGGGTAAACGCATCGGGCAGATCACCGAAAACGCACGCCGCTATCTTGGCATCAAAACTCTCGTCAGTCTGGCCACCGGAATACTGATTTGGCTCTGCTTGAGAATGCTGGGAGTTAGTTTTGCCCCCGTGTGGGGCCTGCTGGCCTTTATGCTTAACTACATTCCCACCCTAGGCTCGATACTAGCCGGCATCCCACCCTTCGCGCTCGCTCTCGTCCAGAATGGTAGCGGAATCGCTCTGGCCGTAGCTGTTTGCTTTCTGTTGGTGAATCAGTTGTTCGGCAGCATCATAGAACCGCGACTGCAGGGACTGGGCCTGGGACTCTCTCCGCTCATTGTCTTTGTGTCCTTGCTATTCTGGGGGTGGGTGCTGGGACCCGTCGGAATGTTGCTCTCAGCGCCACTGACAATGCTGCTGAGAATTGCCTTCGAGGAATTCCCCGAGACCAGGTGGTTAGCCGTTCTGCTGGCTGGAAACCCCAAATCCCTGGCAACAACACCGGTCCCGTAAGCCTGCGGCCCATAGGGTGAGCGGCAGATGTCTTACCCGTAGCCACGCTCGCCAGAGCGTGGTCGGCGTCGTCAACCGTCTGGCGAAGTCGTCCAACGTCTGGAGACGGTAGCTACGATTGGTAAATTTCCAGCTGCCGTTGGCCGAGCGTGTCAGCGGGCAATGGCCGACTAGGCTTTTCGCCTAATGCACCGCCAACCATCCCCTGGTTTGTGGCTTT
>JANSWS010000544.1 GCA_024743355.1 bacterium | reverse complement strand
GGGGTTCCGCGTTAGAATGTGCTGCGATCCAGGACGTGTTTGCGGGTTTGCGTTGCGATCGATGGCGAATCAACTATCCATGGTAAATCGGAACTCAAACGGATCGTCTCGATGCTGACTCGGCTGATCGGGCGGAGTCAATCGGTGGCCGACGACGCAATCGAGTACGAGTACCGCGAGGCTGAGTACGAGTACGAGCACGAGGAAAAGCCAAACCCAGACAGCCAGAACAAAGCGGTGCACTGGAGTTCGCGATCCCGTCCGACCTGCTTATAAACGCAAACGCGCGAACCCCGTTACCGCAAACTTTCGTCGATCATTGCGTGCAGCGGAGTATGCGAGACAGCCGGTTTTGAAATGGACAATCTTTCGCGCGTATCCAGTGACGAGTGTTCGCCATGAAGACCAGTCCTTAGCTCTACCGTGGGATGAAAAATTGCAGTACTTTCCGAAACGGTTTTCACTTCGTACGTTACTTTTGATAACCGCCGTTTTCGCAATTGTCATTTTGGTGCCCTTGCGTCGAGCGCATATCCAGAAAGAAGTGCGTCTTTGGCTGACCTCAGTACGAGGTGACTATACGTTCGAGCACCAAGTTAGCCGGAACCGGGACCCATTCGCGCCTCGCGATTCAAGTTCGCCGAGAATCTTCAGCGTGACACACAATGCTAAAGAACTACTTGTCCCCAACTGGTGTGTTTCACTTCTGGGCCCCGACCTGTTTACCACCGTCAGATCGGCAACCGTTGACACGCGCGACACTACCGATTTTCGACCGCTATCTAAGCTTCCCCACTTGCGCACACTCTCGATCTCCGTGAGCTCGACGGAAGAGCTGGATTTCTCAGCCCTGGCTGATATTCGTAGGCTCGAGAGGCTAAACCTACGGGGAGTCGATATGAACTACGCTGAGGTTGCAAATATCAGGCTCCTACTACCAAACGTACGAATCTATACCATCCCATCGCGTGATTAAAATGGCGAACAAATCATCGCCGCTTTCTGGTCGCTCATTTCGTAATTGGATACCGCAGGCCTCTGAGCGTGGCTTTGAGATCACGATTGTGTTTGTCTTCGTCGATTCAGTGGATGTTTGCGTAGCAAGAGTGGCTAAGCGCGTGCGGAAAGGCGGACACAACGTTCCGGAAGATGAGATCGGTTGATCCAGCGGGGTCCATCGGTTGGCGAGGACGCATTCGAGCACGAGTACCATCCGCCGCGGCGGACTGAGTACGAGCACAAGGAAAATCGATAGAAACCAAAATCCAGAACAAGCTGATGCACCTGACTTGTCGATCGGGTGTTGCCTCAAATCTGAGCTATTCGCCGGCAACCGGGTAACTTCGCAATTCGTTCTGCTCTCACGAGAGGATCTACGTTCGATCATCAATGCCCAGCGTGCGGATGCGAGAGGCCAGGGTGGTAGGCTTGATTCCAAGCAGTTCGGCGGCTCCTCCGGCGCCGTAGATCTTGCCAGCGGATTGCACGAGGGCACGACGAATGTTGCTTGCCTGCAGCTCACGCAGCTGATCCTCGGTCATGACCGGCCCTTCCGCCATCTTCTGCTGGACATGCTCACCCGCATTGGCATGCATAGCTGCTCTTCGAGAGCCAGACGCAGCCAGGGACTTCAGATCGAAAGCCAGCTTGCCATCCCTGGAGAGAATTGCGGCTCGCTCTAAAACATGTTGCAACTCGCGAATGTTTCCCGGCCAGGAATACTGCTGCAACTGCTGGACGTTGGCCAATGTCAACTTGAATTTCTTACGCCCAAACTTGCGGGCGAACTGCTGCAAAAAGTGCTCGGTCAACAGCGGAATATCTTCAACCCTTTCACGTAGCGGCGGCAGTTCGATAGGGAAGACGCTCAAGCGGTAGTACAAATCCTGGCGAAAACGGCCCTGCGACGATTCCTCGGCCAGGTTGCGGTTGGTGGCGGCAATGATGCGGACATTGACGCGGCGTGTACGCTCTTCACCCAAACGCTCAAGTTCCCCTTCCTGCAAAACACGCAATAGCTTGGCTTGGAGATCCAGCGGGATCTCGCCGATTTCGTCTAGAAACAACGTGCCGCCGTCTGCCAATTCGAAACGGCCAGCACGGTCGCGGACAGCTCCCGTGAACGAGCCCTTCGAGTGACCAAAGAACTCGCTTTCGTACAATTCTCGGGGAACTGCAGCGCAATTGACCTTGATCAGAGGACGCTCCGCTCGACCGCTGCGGCGATGAATCTCGCGCGCGACCAGCTCCTTGCCCGTTCCGCTTTCACCCAGAATTAACACGGACGAGTCGGTCGGAGCAACCAGATCAATCTGCTGACTGATCTTGGACAGAGCTGGACTACTGCCGACGAGTTCACCGAAGGCAGTGGCACCCACCTCTTCCCGCAAGTATTCGTTTTCTTGTTCCAGCTGCCGCTTCAAGGATTCAATCTCGTCCAAGGCAAGGGCGTTGGCGATGGCTGCAGCCAAATGATCGGCAATCATGGAGAGCCACTCCCGACAGCTGTCGCCAATCGGCTCACGGCTGAACATGGCCAGCACACCCAGAGTGGCCTCTCGATAGCGCAGCGGAAGCCCAAGAAAAGATCGAATCCCCTCGGCCCGCACCCACTCGGGCCTGGCGATCCATTGATGGTCCTGCGCCACGTCATCGATCCGGACGTTTTCACCGCTTGCGGCGATGTGACCGATCTTCCGCTTGCCCAGCGGCATGCGCCGAAAATCACCGTGCGTGCGTTCCCAGTGCTCCCCCGGGTTTTCCAGTGAGTGACCAAAGCTGGCCGCCAAATGCAGGCATGCATCGCGCTGATCGCACTCACCAGCCAACTTGCATGAAGCGCAATCGCCACTCAAGGGCGGACGCAATAACCAGATCCGCGAAAGCGCAATTCGCGGGTCGGGAGCCAGTAGTCGTGCGGCCGCCGGCAACAACTCCGGAAGATGATGCTTGCCGGAGATCTCCAGCAAGATCTTCTTCGGATCACCAAAGATGGCTTGTTTCAGCAATGCCATGCAACCTCTCCCCTCTACCACGATTTTTCGTTCTCACAACAACGACTATTCGTTATACACGAAATTTCGTTCCCCCACACACGAACCGGGAATTTCCGCAACTTCTTACAAAACAATCACTTACGGCTTTCGTTCGGATTGGCACACGAAATGTTTTATCCATAGACGCTCGCCAGCACTGGAGCCGGCGAGGCAGCACATTTCTGACAGCCAACGAAAGGGCTCGCAATGTCTCGAATTCAAAGTATCCGTCCGGAGTCAGCCACCGGAACTACCAGCAAACTCTTCAGCTCCATCCAAGGCAAGCTTGGAATGGTTCCCAATATGATGCGAACCATGGGCCACTCACCGGCCGCTCTGAACGCCTATTTGCAATTCAGTGGAAGTCTGGCAGGCGGCCTACTGAACGCACAACAGCGGGAAGCCATTGCTCTGGCTGTCGGCGAAGCCAATGGTTGCGACTACTGCCTGTCGGCCCACTCTGCGCTCGGCAAGATGGCGGGACTCACTCAGGAGCAGATTCGTGACGCGCGGCTTGGAACAGCCGTCGATTCCAAGCTCGACGCGCTGCTGCGTTTCGCACGCAAGCTTGTCGACCAGCAAGGACACGTGTCCGACACCGAGCTTCAGGAGCTGCGCGAGCACGAATTCACTGACGGTGAGATTGCGGAGGTAATTGCCAACGTCGCGCTCAACATCTTCACCAACTATTTCAATCACGTCGCGGATCCAGACATCGACTTTCCCAAGGCAGCCCGACTCGAACCGTCGGTTGCCTAACGCCCAAGTGATGCAACGGTCAACGATGGCTATGCCGCACATTCTTAAGTCGCACGGCAAGCATTTGAGACGTTCACCTCAAGAGCTCGTTCCGCCACGGCAGCGAGCTCTTGCCGGCGAACAAGAATCCTAGCTTTATCGATTCAGTCCCTTCTCAGAAAGTCGATGCAATGAGCCCAGCTCTGTTTGTTACAGCTCCTCCCACAGTGAAACCACCCTTCACCTTGGAAAGCGCTCGCAGCAAGGTTCGGCAGGCGGAGGACGCTTGGAATTCCCAAGATCCCGTTCGCGTCGCCCGGGCGTATTCGTTGGACTCGCAGTGGCGCAATCGCGACGTGTTCCTTCGAGGCCGCGATGCTATCGAAGCCTTTCTTTCTCATAAATGGAAACGCGAACTCGATTATCGTCTTGCCAAATCCCTT
>JANSWS010000572.1 GCA_024743355.1 bacterium | reverse complement strand
GGTGAGAGTGACGACGAAGTTCACAACCTGATTCAGATCCGGCATATTGTCATCGATGGTTTTCGCCAAGCTCAAATCGGCCTGTTCAAAATTATCGAAGTCATGGTTCAGCGTCGTTTCACCCACGGTACCAATGATGTCCGCCTGGCCGTTGACATTGTTGGCTCCCGAAATTTCTAATTCAATTGCTCCGATGTTGGTGAAATCCGCGCCCCCACCACTCGTAGCAGTAAAACTGCTGAAGGGAATGAACTCCTTCTGGGAAACGGAACCGCCCGTCTGCGGGATATTCAACGTCGCAGAGCTGAAGCGGGTGGCGGAACCGTTAATGCCATCGCTGGTGTACAGTCGAACGATGGCCTGTCCACCTGATAAATCTGCACCGACTTGTAACTGCAGACCCAATGCATTGCTTGCATCCGTCAGATCCGTACTGCCCAGACCAGTGTCATCTACGCTGGTCGCATCACCATCGAATCCATCCCAAGTAATGCGACGTTCTCCTCCACCATTGCCGGCCGAGTCAAACAGCAGTAGACCAGGCAAGCCCAAGTCTAAGTCATTCGCGCTTAACTGAACCGCTCCGGTCGCACTGGTGAGATTGACATACATGTCACGCTCGCCACCAATCACTTCCGGGGCAGGAATCGAGCTGGTAACTGGAATTCCATCGTTCGTATTGTCGCTAACACGTTGCGAAGTTTGATTGAACGTGTCAATGGCCGTAACAATCATCCCCGCCACGTCATCCGCCGACAACGAGAGCAGTGGCGATACGTAGCGTTGCAGCGTAATACCACCAGCCGTCTGTGCATCCTGGAGCACAAAGTAGCCGCCGGCAGTCAACCGTGTAAATTGATACCGTCCGTCGCTGCCGCTAACGGTAGATCCGACCTGCGTATCCACGTTGGGGTCGAAGGAGCCGTTGCCATTATCGCGGTGAAGTGTCAGGGTCGCGCCGGCAACTTCCTCGCCAGGATTGAAGCCGTTACCTGAAAAGTCGTTGTAAACCAGTCCCGAGATAGCCCCCAAATCGGTGGCCACCAGTAGTCGACGATCTTCTAAGCCTTCCAGGAAGAGCTTCCTTCGAAAGTGCCGTTTCCATGCTGCTACTTTTCGTCTTCGCATCGCTTCCTCTGCTCGTCACTAGTTAGTGGATCTTGGGAAAAGAAGTTTCTTACACATGCTTGCGCAAAACAAGAGGCCTAGGGGCTTTGTGTTACCCAGGACAGATGCGGCGGAAAGAGCGAGTTTGCGTGCGCGAATCATCGACAAGGCGACCGGCCCCTGGGCAAATACACAAAATGGGAAGAGCAGATAATTTACGCAATGGAGTTCACTGGGCTTCATGCCATGAGAGCGTGCCATCAGAGCCGTGTCCGCTAGGTGCACCCCTGTTCATAACGCCTGGCACTCCTGACCTGAGCTAAGTCCGCGTTCTAGATCGCCACGCAGAACAACGGTGAGGGAAAGCTTAAGGCTGAGCGTTGGATGTAGAGGCGCAGGGATGGGTTCCCCGCTTTCGTCACGGTCGCCGCAAAACGAAATGCGTTGGTGCCTCTCCCCACAGTCCACGAAGTCTAAGACCGGTCCCAAGACCATCAGCCGGTCGGGGTTTGTAGCGTCCGATCAATGAGTGTCCGATAGTCGCTTTCGCTCCCGCGAGGTAGCGTTTATCCGCAGCTTGCGCGGAGCCTAAGGCGGCAGTTGTGGATCAAACACTTCTCAGCAGGCGTTGGCCGCAGTTCTCTTCGCATTCGGATAGCTTCTTCGTTTCGCCGTGGTTCTTGCATTCGAGCCGTGCAATTTGGCGTCATGCAGTTTGGCCCAAGCCAGGGCTGACTTCATTCAGAGAGAGGCCGAGAGTTCCGGGACGAATCGCTCTTCGGTTCCAGGGCTTGGCGAGCTAGCTCTCCGCCAATGATTTGCTATTATGTCTGCTCGCGGAGCTTCAACCGGCTGCCTAGTGGCAGCATTTTGCGAGCAGGGTCCGAAGACTCCGCTACTTTTAATCGCGGTTTGGCCAGCGTTTTCGTTGGCTGAGCGGCCAAACGGGGCGGTAGCTCAGTCGGTTAGAGCAGGGCACTCATAATTCAGATTCACTCTCTCTGACACTCTGTCAGACTCCCTGCAACCCAAAGATTCCTTGGGTTCTCTCGTTTTACCGATGGGCAAAATCTGCTAGCGGCGGGGCCAATTGGAAGCAATCTGGAAGCAGTCTACATGTCACCTTTACAACACGATGCACCAAAGGGCATTAGACCGGCTGAATCATCGGCATGGAAAGGGCTCAACACGAACGCACGAGATTGCCCCACGTTACGCGATTGATACCTCGGGCGGCGTCTGCTTCATGGACCGGGCAGAATGCGTTAAAGCGCAAACCTGAGCCCCAGAATAGGGTACGCTTGTACAGTATCCTAAAGCCCTGCCACGGGGGGGCGGGTCAAGCAAGTTTCTTGTAACGTTCGCTACCCTCGGGAGATAGTCGTTGGCTTCGATCGCTAGGAAGGACCCGAAAACGATGGTGAGACGCTGCGATCGCTGCGGTTGCCTTACAGTGGGTCGGCTTTGTGGCTACTGCCAGAGGCAAGCGGATCAGCAGAAGGAAGCCCCGGCGGGTATCGTCTGTGCTGGTTGCGGTTGTAGCCACCTGCCCGTCGTGTGGACTCGGCACCGACTAGGCCGGACTATCAGGCGGCGTGAGTGTCGCCACTGCGGCCGCCGATGTACGACCTACGAACGGATGGGGTGAAAGCGTTCGTCGATCATTCGATCAACGTGCCTATAGTCCTCGCATTGACAATCCATACAGCCGCAGCCGTTGCAGTAAACCTTGTCCCAACTGGGAACGTTCTCAACCCTGAAGGCCTTGAACTCTGCCGCGCATGTCTCCGCGAATGCGGATAGTTGGATGGTGTTGTATGGCTCCTGATTGAATAGCTGCTCGCTGCCGTCGGGGTTGGTCACGAAAATGCGGAACATTAGGAAATCTCCGAGAAGTGGAAATCTTCTCCCCAACTGGGGAGAAGTGGAAAGCGACTGCACGACTCGCGCAGTCGGGTGACTTACTGCAAGCCCCCGGCGGCTGCCATGCGTTGCTGATACTGCAATTGCCGCTGCATGATGGCGAGCATCTGCGGATCGGCTAGCACGGGTCGCTGGTTGGCTGCGGGTGGTTGGCGGAGTCCTCGAGGATTCGGCCGCTGGCGGACGCCCCCAAGTTGCACGTTGAAGTTGCGTTGTGCGTCGGCGATGTATGGATCCAACTGCCTGGATAGGAAGTTGCTATCACCGCTAAAGAATCCGCCCAGTGAATCTTGGATGGCGGCTTGGAATGCGGCCCCGCCCTTGAGTGCTGCAAAGGCCAATCGCGGAATGGCTTTGAACGCGGTGAATACGGCCCGCTGCATCGAGGCTAGGAATTTGATCGTGATGATCCCAGCATTGTTCCATAGCATTTCGATTCCGCGTAGCACTTGCTGGACGCCCTGCAAGCTGGCGAGCTTGACGCCGGCCCAAGCAATAGCGGCGGCCTTGCCCCACTGGCCAGAGGATAACGCATCGACGATACCGCCCAATGCAGCCCGGACAGTACCGAAAACGCGGCCGAAGGACTCCCGCAGAAAGTTGAACATCGGACCCAGTAGCCCGGCCTGGTTGGCCACGTAGGCCAGCCCGGCACCGATGGCAACCACGCCGGCTGCGATTGCTCCAACCG
>JANSWS010000546.1 GCA_024743355.1 bacterium | reverse complement strand
GATTGAATTCAACGCCGTAGTCGTACCGGGAACAATCCAGCCAGGCCAATCGATACGCGTGCATCTGCAATTCCAGCCGCGCAAGGACGCCCATTGGAACAACGAAGTGGAGCCGATGGTGGTTTGGATCGAGGGGCCTGAGGGTTGGACTATCGATCAGCAGCTTTTGGTGTCGGAGATGCCAAAAGCAGCCGAGTCGAATGAGACCCGCCGCTTCGAATTTGAGATGCAGACTAGCGATGACAATCGCCCGGCTTCCGTGAAAGCCTATGCCCTTTACTATGTTTGCGAAGAAACGGACGGGCAGTGTTTGTATCTGCGTCAAGACTGCGACATCCCCCTCCGCTATCAACAGGATTAGCTTGCAGGCCAGGCGATCCATCGCTTACAGTGTTGGTTATCAGCTTCCCCAACTTTTTACTCCGAGGTGCCCCATGCGAGCGCTTTTAACGACGTTGCTACTGCTGTTTTTTCCTATGACTCTTCATGCCCAAGACTCCAGTTTGAAGGTTGGAGATCCAGCTCCGGATTTCGAGATGCAGGGCAGTGACGGCAAGACTTACAAACTGTCCGATTTCAAGGGCAAACAGGGTTTTGTCATCGCCTGGTTCCCCAAGGCATTTACTGGTGGTTGCACCAAGCAATGCGAGTCCTTCCGCGACCAGGGCAAGAAATTGCGTGTATTTGATTTGGCATACTTCACCGCCAGCGTCGACACAGCGGAACAGAACAAGAAGTTTGCCGAATCACTGCATGTTGATTATCCCATTCTGAGTGACCCCGATCGCAAGGCCGCTCAAGCCTTCGGCGTCTTGCGGGCTCCCGGAGGCATGGCCAATCGCATCACGATTTATGTCGACAAGGATGGCAAGATTGCCTACATCGACAACCAGGTGAAAGCCGCCGCCGATGGCGAGAATGTCGCCGCCAAGTTGGCGGAACTCGGCTTTGCCAAGTCAAAATAAGCAACCTTCGCCTCGCACCCCAATTTTGGAACCGAACTTGCAGTAGCAGTTTGGTGGAAGAGTATTCGCCGGAATGGCAGCTTCTTTCTCCAGAAGCTATAATCTTGGTGTAAGTCCCACAGGGGGGCGAAATGGATTCGACCGGGTAGTTAGAAGTGAGGGTGGCGTGCCGTGGTTAGTCAGTTGGCCACGTAAAAAGCTGACTAAAACTTTTAGTTGCAGATTCAAATCTACAACTGGCAGCCTAATTAAGGTTGCCCTGGCTGAGGGGGTTTGCCAGAGACGCCCGACTGCCAGTCGCAAATCTGGATCGTTTGTTACCGTGCTAGGCACGTAGCGAATTAAACAAAGCTCCTAGCTGGCTTGAGCGGTAGCCTTGCTGATAGGCGACTGAGCGAGCGAGACACAAACAATCAGCTACGCACGTAGAGGCTTTCATGGAAATATCGCGGGACGCGGGTTCGATTCCCGCCGCCTCCACTACAAGCCACTTTGCGAGAGATTGCAAAGTGGCTTTTTTCATGGAATTTTTTTGAAATCGGGTGCTAGCAGCTTTTTCGGGCAGGCCGGAGTAACCAATTAGTTAGCCAATAAGCATCTCGACAATGGCCAATTAGGGCATTCGATTCGCTGCGATCCCATGGAGGCCGGCATATCTATACAAATGTCGCCGAATGTCCGACGCCGAATGACTTGAAAGGACGACGGGAAGGTAGCCAGCGGAATGGTTGCCGGAGAACGGTTCCGCACTCCGGTTGTGAGTAGCTCGAAGGCAAACAAGCCCTTCTATGTAGCCCCAATGAATCACGCGAGCGATATACGAGACGCTCATGGAGCCGTTTCCAAACTCTTCGGCCCGGACCGCCCCCGACTGCGAATGGGCGCAATCGTCGATCCAGGTGAACCTCTTTGGCTGTTGGCGTGTCACTGAACACCAGACCGAACTTTGTCTTTCGCACAGGAACAACCGAGATGTCCCAACCCAGTTCACCTTTTCCAAGGAGTAAGATGCAAGCGCCCGCTAACCGAAAGAACCGAGAAAACGATGAGCCGAAAGAGGGCTACACGAGCTGAAGAACCAGACAGAGAACTTTTACAGCACATCAACGCTCTTGGTCTGCGATCCGTGGAAGCGTACCGAACGTGGTGCGGCGACAACGGTTTCGGCAAGACACTGAACAAACACTGGAAGCAGCGATGTAAAGAGCGTCGGTTTGCCAACGATCAAATTGCGCGGAACCGACTCTCTCAACAGAAGCGAGAGAAACGCGGCTTTGCGGAGGTTTTGGTCGGGATCTGCAATGGAAGCGTCTGCCAAAACGACGTAACACGACTCCACTTGAAACGACTTTGCGAAGCCCTTCACACCAAACAATCCGCCAAGCAAGAACCGGAGGTTGATCGAAAGTCGCTTGTTCGCCTGTTGACACATCTCCATCAGTGCCGAGCGAAGGTTTTCGACGGGTCGCCTGTGGTTGCTACTCTCGGCCAAATGCCGGGAAACACTTTCATCGAAGCGATTGCTCTAATCGCCTGCCACGCCGGATCGTGGTTGCGCCCCATCGAAGGGTGGCAACCTCGGACTCACAGTGCCCGCAAGCAGTTTGCGTCATTGCTGCGACACGTGTTCGTGAAGCATGATGACATGCCGCTTTTCTTTGATGCCGTCTGGTTCTCTGGCCGCACGCGGGACGCCGCCGATCGACGTCGTTGGTATTTGCATGTCGGAAGAGGTCACAATATCCGGCACTGTAAGTTGCCGATTGCTTACACGAAAAAGATGGCACACCATTTCATTTGGGCTCCGTCCGATGTGACTGTTGATCAGGCTCTCCGCTGGGGACAGGTACTAGGCCTTGGCGGCGATGAACCGCTTGCCAGAGCATCGTTCGAGACTCGCCTGACAGAGGAATATGGTCACGACGAGTTTTGGACAAGTGTTCTTCGCTGGTTTATCGCAAACCCAATGTTGGACCGAGCACACGTCGGGCCAATCATCGATTACCTACACCATGAGCGGTTCGTACCGGAAATTGTCGCTACGGCGCCGGGCCGACGTGATGTAGCCTCTCCCCCGCAACCGAATCTCTCGATGAAAGGACGGACGCCGGAATCGCTTCTGAGTCGTGTAAATGAATGGCATCGAAAGCTCGCAAACGATAACTCGCAGCAGATGCGTCAGTGGCAGCCAAGCGGAATCGAGGGTTTCGAATTCGCGGAAGGTTCGCTGGAGAAACAAAACTTTAAATGTTGGACCGTTCGGGAACTTCTAAGCAGCAAAGCACTCGTTGCAGAGGGCCGTCAACTCAAGCACTGCGTGGCAACCTATGCTTCTTCTTGTGCCCGAGGCCAATGTTCCATCTGGACGGTCGAGGTCGAGTCTTTCGAGGGAATTACCAAGATCCTGACGGTGGAAGTCCGCAATCGTATGCGAATGGTTTCTCAGGTGAGGGGTAAGGCGAATCGGCTACCAACCGAGAAGGAAAAGAGTGTTCTTACTCGCTGGGCTGCACGCGCCGGGCTGAGAATGGCTTCCTACATTTGAAAAATCGGTTGCTCAAATAGGACGGCTGAAGCAGCCTGGCAGGAGCCGGCAAGTTTGCTGCATTGAAAGGAACGGGAAGAGCCAAGCCGTACAGTAGCACGGAGAGTGCGGTACAACGCATTTCCGCATGACAGCCAGTTTTCAGATAGTTGCCATTGGAACGGCCATCGACGATAGTGAGGCCTAAGGCCACGATCGGATGATGTACTAGCTGTCAGCCCGTGGCATTTCCGCCGCAAATCTCAACTGGGAATACGCCTATGAAACTGAGCCGAAGAGTATTGGAAATTGGATCCCTCGCATTTTTGCTTCCGCTGTGCCTTGCGACTGCTTTCGGAAGCAATACGGACTCAGAAAAACGCAAACAGGTTGAGGATGCTGGCAGAGCCTGGGAGAAGGCTACGGAAACGAAAGATGTTGCCGCACTGAAACAAATCCTGGCCGATGACTGCTTGTTTGTTCTGAACGATGGAAGGTCGATGAACAAGCAGCAGATCATCCAATATGTCACCGGTCCGAGGCAGACCATACACTCGAACAAATCGGAAGACAACGTGTTTCGAATGTACGATGACGTGGCGGTCGTCACCGGACGTGCGACACAGATCGCTACAGTCGAAGGCCAAGAACACAGCGTTCAACTGAGGTACGTTGCAGTTTGGAAACTAACGAACAGTCGTTGG
>JANSWS010000076.1 GCA_024743355.1 bacterium | reverse complement strand
TGGGTCAATCTCACTCTCCACTCCGGGGAGAGTCGGACGTGTCAGCGGCCGGTGAGGGGGAGAATCGACCCTCTCCGGGCCCATTAGGCCCGACTCTCCCGCAAGCGGGAGAGTAACTTGGATTTAGCGCAACATCAAAACTCGCGCGTCGTGCTTGTATTTTCGGGCATGCAGCCCCAGGGGCGGCGGCAATGCTTGGCCAGCGCTACGCGGTTGATGAGGCATTGCCTTACCCTGGGCTGATATGTCGATGGCCTTTCAGGCCGATGAACCGAAGGGCCTTTCTTCAAAATTTCATCAGAATTGAAACGTGCGATCAGCAGGCATGGGACCGGCCAAGACTTTGATCAGATCCGTCTCCGACAGGATGCCAATCAACTGGTCGTCAACACAGACCGGTAAGGCTCCAATTCTAAGGTCCAACATCCGCTCTGCAGCTTCGCGCAAAGTCGCCTTGGGGGAAAGCGAGACGACCTTTTGTGTCATTAATCCTCGCACTTTCAACTTGGATCCCAGCGACTGAAGTCCTTCCATGGCTCCGCCCGCTTTGGGCGAGCCACGTAAAATATCGCGGTCCGATAGCATCCCCACCAATTTACCGGCGTGCATAACGGGCAAATGCTGGATACGCTTGACTTTCATCGTGTGCAATGCGTCCGCGGTTGCGTCTTCGGGAGCGACGTGTAGCACGTCTTTTGCCATGTAGCTTTCAACGCATTCTTCGGCCTCCTGCAGCAGGAAGGCTGCTTGGCCTGGAGCAAAGCACTTCAGCAGATCGGACTTGGTTGCGATTCCAACCAGACGCTGTCCTTCCTGGAGCGGAATTGCTCCCGCATTCTTGCGAACCATGGTTTGGGCGACTGCGTGAATCGATTCCTCGGGGTCCACGACGATTAGCGGACTCCGCATGATCTTCTCCACGCGGTCGTTCATTGCCACCTGTTTGTGCCGCGGATCCAACCAACCAATGTGATTTAGGACATTGTGATCCGTCACCATTCCCGCTGGAGTCAGATTGCGGAGCACCGGAAGATGCCGCAGTCGCTGTTCCTGCATGATGAACAGCGCCCGCGCCACAGGCTCTACAAAGTTGATCGTTACCACCCGGCGTCTGGCGATGTGCCCGATATTCATGCTATTGCTCGCTCGCTGGTCAATTCCAGTCTAGAACTGCGCGTAGGAATCCAACGTTGCTAACCATCCTACCACTTGCTCATCCCGCCGGAGAATCTGATTGAGAAGAATACATGAGGAACTGGAATTGAGTTTGGCGGCACAGTATTCTGTTACGCATGTCACAGGTAACACAGATACTATTGAAGCTGGAGCAAGGTGACCCTCAGGCGGCTGAGCGGTTGCTGCCCCTGGTTTACGATGAGCTGCGAAAGCTAGCCAGCGCGAAGTTGGCTCGAGAGTCCGCCGGGCATACGCTGCAACCCACGGCACTGGTACATGAAGCTTATCTGAGACTGGTCGATCAGGACGCTGCACCGGCATGGAATTCACGAGGCCATTTCTTTGGTGCAGCTGCCCAGGCCATGCGGCGGATTCTGGTGGAGAGCGCCCGTCGACGCCAGACCGCCAAGGCGGGTGGCGGAATGGCCCGCGTCCCACTTGAAGAGCATGAGGTCGCCATCGATCAGGAAGATGAGCGATTGTTGGCCTTGCATGAAGCTCTTTCCGAGCTTCAAACCGAGCAACCCCAAATCGCCCAACTAGTTGAATTGCGCTACTTCGGCGGTTTGACCATCGAACAGGCCGCAGATGCTCTGGGGGTGTCGACCCGAACCGCGAATCGATATTGGGTCTATGCGAAAGCCTGGCTAACGAGCAGTATTCAGTAACTGCTTTGCTGTTCCGGGCCACCCAACCGCGGCACAAGAAAGAGCGGCCCTGTCGTTCAAGGATGGACCTGTTTTTGCCTTTGCCCGCTGCTTCTACGCCACGTCGGGCCGCCACCGCCGTCACCACTGACTCTCCCTCGGGAGAGTCGGATCCCGACTGGTCGGGACGGCCGGTGAGGGGCTTATCGCGGCAGGGACGGCCGTTGTCAGCCCAACGGTTTATCCCGTCACACTCCCTCCCCGTCGCCGTGCTTCCCATGGCTTGGGCTCCGCCCCTGCCTTCCGAAAGTTTCGTGGAAATCGACCTAGCTTTCGCTGGACGGGTGACTTGGGTTCGGCAGGGACGGCGCTCAGCGAGAAGCTGGCGAGAATCATAAAATTTTTGGCGTAATCCGCTGCTCCATTTCGCACTGCTAAATAGCAATGGCATTCCCGAAGGTGGCGCAAACTGTATGGGGAAACATGGTCTGATAGGCTATTCGAGATTGCGGAGCCACAAGTGTCCGGAGAGGGCGACGAATCATGACTGAAGAGTCTCGCGAAATACAGATCTTCCTGTCGGCCATCGAAAAAAGCGATCCGGTCGAGTTGGATGCCTATCTCGACAAGGCATGCGGCGAAGATCAGGGCCTTCGCGAGCATGTTGAATGCTTGATCGCTGCCCACCGCAATGAGCACTCATTTTTGGAGCGTTCCCCCCAGGTCTTACAGGATGCTCAAGTGAATGCCACCGCCATGGACGCGGGACTGGCGGCAACCTTCGGCGCTGATGCGGCAGTTGTCCTTGGACTTGAGGGACATAGCGTATTGAAATCGCTGACGGAAAAAATGGGTCGGAGGCCCACTGTGACTCTTCGTGAGTCGCAGGACGAGAGGGAGCGGGTAGTTCAGCCGTCTTCCGCGGAGCTGCCGGCAAATGAACCGGATAGCCGCTATCACCTTATGGGTGAGATTGCTCGCGGTGGCATGGGGGCCATCATTAGGGGGCGAGATACCGATCTCGGACGTGACTTGGCCATCAAGGTGCTCTTGGATTCGTATCGAGATCATCCTGAGATGATTCAACGCTTTGTCGAAGAGGCACAGATCGGCGGGCAACTGCAACATCCTGGGATTGTCCCGGTTTATGAACTGGGGCAGCTTGCCGATGAGCGTCCCTTCTTCAGCATGAAACTCGTCAAGGGCGAGACGCTGGCCGCCTTGCTGGCCAAACGCAAACGCCCCAACGAAGACTGGCCTAAATTTTTGGGCATCTTTGAGCAAGTTTGCCAGACCATGGCCTACGCGCACAGCAAAGGCGTGATTCATCGCGATTTGAAACCGGCCAACATCATGGTGGGTGCCTTCGGGGAAGTGCAAGTAATGGATTGGGGGCTGTCCAAAGTCCTGGCAGCAGGCGGGGTGGCTGATGAGCAGAAGTCGCTCGACAAGCATCGCGACGTGAGCGTCATCCAGACTCGCCGCAGCGGCGGCAGTTCGGGGCCGGGATCGGTTGGTTCGGATACGCGCTTGGGTAGCCGGATGGGCACACCAGCATACATGCCACCCGAGCAAGCGCTCGGTGAAGTGGATCGGATGGATGAGCGGGCCGACGTATTTGGGCTGGGTGCAATCCTGGCAGAGATTTTGACTGGCAAGCCCGCTTATGTTGGTGAAGACACCCATGAGACGTCTCGCATGGCCAGTCGCGGCAAGCTGGACGCATGCTACGCGAGGTTGGATGCAAGTGGGGCGGAAGCGGATCTGGTAGCACTGGCCAAGTCGGCTCTTCAAGCAGAGCCTGAGGATCGTCCTCAAGACGCCGGGCAAATGGCCAAGGCCATTACCGAGCATTTTGAGAGTGTCCAGGAACGGCTCAAGCGGTCGGAACTCCAGCGAGTCGAAGCGGAAACACGCTCAGTAGAAGAACGACGGCGAAAGAAGCTGTACCTTGCCATTGCAGGTCTGGCAGTCGCCGCAATTGGCTCCGTGGCGATTGGAGCTTGGAGATCGGCGGCACATCAGAAGGAACTGGCGCAGGCCGCGCAGGAACGGGCCGACGCGCAGAAGCAATTGTCGGACGAAAGAGTCCAACGAGAGCGAGTTGAGACCGAGAACCGCTTGAATGCCGAGCATGGGAAGCAAATGCGGAACTTGGCACACATAACCCGTTTGACTGCGATTGCTCAGGACATCGAACAAACGCTTCCGGTGCAAAGTGTTCTAGTTGCCACAGAAGCCGTCAAGCTTGCGAAGGCCGCGAATCTTTGGCCCGTTCCACATCTTCATGAAACTCTGGCCAGATCGGTATCGAACCTGGGTGGCAAGCCGCTCTTGAGCGACCATTCCAGGATTGGGCGATTTCAAGAAACGCCGGACGGCGGCATCGTTGTTTACGCTCATACAAAGCCAGTTTACATACCAAGTTTGCAGAAAGATTTTCCCGAAGTAGAACCGATCGGCGATGAGCCTCTCGCGGGAAGTATCAGCGAAGATGGAAGTTTGGCCGTCCGCTCTGAGGAAAGGCGCATTCATGCATATCAATTTGAATCTGGCAGCAGAGAATTCTCTTCCGTGCTGCGATTGGATGGCGAGGCAGATACTTGTGTGGTTAGCCCCAACGGCCGATGGGTGGTGGGGTCCGACCAAGGGAACTACCGAGACGACTCCAGTCAGGCCGTTACCCGGCTATGGGACCTGCAGGCTGAGGACCCACAGACAGAGGTAGCGAGCTGGGAAAGTGGGGCGAGATTTGTGGAGCAATACGTGTTTAGTCGCGACGGACGCTGGCTAGTGGAAAGGACCAAAGAACGGATGCAATTGTGGGACTTGTCGTCTACCGAGCCGCGACGTGTCCTGCAGACACCTTCAGGATCCCGCAATCTAGACTGCTTCAGCGACGATAGCCGTTGGCTGTTCTCGAGCCGCGACACCGGTACCGAGCTGTTCGATCTGACGGAAGAGGACGTCACAGCGTCGGTAATCACTTTATCAGATCAGGGCAGACGAGCGGCCGCCTTTAGCCATGACAGTCAATTGCTGGCCACCAGTGACGACGGCTCCGGAGAGAAGGCTGTGTGGATTTTTGATCTCACCGCCGCGGATCCAGCGGTCCCTGTTTTATTGCTTCGCGAGTCGGCACCCTCGGGAGGTACCTTTGCGCTGGCCTTCAGCCCTGATCGAGGGTACCTGGTCGCAGGTTACGGAAATCGAACAGCTCGCATTTGGTATCTGGATTCCATCCAACGCGAACGGTTGCCGCTGATCCAACAGCCAGGCTCTCCCGCGTGCCCAGTTTGGGACGCCGGCGATTTTCTGATGGGCGATACGCGTCTGCTTCGAGGCCATGAAGAACGCGTCAACGCGTTGCATATCAGCCAGGACGGTCGGCACCTGTTGACCGGCAGTTGGGACGGCAGCTTGCGATGGTGGGATCTCGATTCGGAAAACCCGGGATCGGAAACAGTTCTCCGTGGCCACCGTCGGGCCATCTTGGACGTGGAAGTGAGCTCCGACGGACGTTGGCTGGTCACGGGCGGCAGTGATCATTCGGCTAGATTGTGGGATCTGACCGCGCTGGACCCAGCCGCTTCCTCGATGGTGCTGCAGGGACCCGAGGACAACGTTAGTCGTGTGACTTTCAGTCCGGATAGTCGCTGGCTTTACACCGGCAGCGGGCACATAGGCGGAGCGCCCTTTAAGCCGGTTTCGAAAGTCGGATTATTGTGGGATCTAACCGCTGACAATATCGAAAAATCCGTCCGTGTCCTGCGGGGACATACCGAGCCATTCGCTTGGGCGGTGTTCAGCCCGGACAGTCGCAAGATAGCCACTGTCAGCTACGACACCACGGCACGCGTTTGGAACTTAGCCAATCCCGCGGAAGACGCAATGGTGCTGACTGGTCACAACGAGCACATACCGTCTTTTGCCTTCAGCTCCGATAGTAGAACCCTGCTGACTGGCGATACCGCGGGAACGCTTCGAGCCTGGGATCTGGATTCCGGCACTCACCACGAGAAGAGTAGCCTCGAGCCGCGGATTCTGTTGCAACAAGACGATTGGATCATGGGAATCGGTTTGGAAACGGGCCATGAGACCGTGTTAACTGGGGCATGGAATCGAGCTACTCGCGTCTGGGCTTTCGATCGCGGTTTCAATTTGCCGGCAACGCCACGGCTGCTTAAGGAAGCCCAAGCGGGCGCAGGGCTTATCAACCCATTCTGCGCGGTGTTCCGTGGGCATCTCTTGGCCTTGCGGGCCGGCTATTCCTCTCAAGTTTGGGATCTGGACAGACTTGGCAAGCCTCCCGTGCCCCGCTTTGAACAACCAGCGGATGCCAGTGTCTCGGCCGTGGACCTGAGCAACGACGGCCGTTGGTTTGCCAGTTGCGGCGAGGATGGGACGGTCCGTGTGACGGATCTGACGACGGCGGATCCGACTGAGGAAACATCAACCTTTCGCGGTCATGAAGGGCAAGTTACAGCCCTGGACTTCAGCCCCGATGGTAAGTGGTTGGTTTCCGTCAGTCTGGATCGAACGGCTCGTATCTGGGACTTGGACATCGAACGATTGCTAGAGCGGGCACAGCGATTGGCCGGTCGCGAGCTGACCGAGGAAGAACGACGCAATTACCGCATACCCGAGCTGCCGCAGGGCGAGCGAATGGTTTCCGCTGATTTTTCATTATAGAGAACATGCTGATGCACCAAATATTCAACAAGCGCAGATACAACAAGTTGCCAGCCTTTACGCTGGTCGAGTTGTTGGTGGTAATCGCAATCATCGGTCTTCTGGTTGGCTTGCTGCTGCCGGCCGTGCGGGCGGCCCGAGAATCCGCTCGCAAGTTGCAATGCATGAACCATCTCAAGCAGCTCAGTCTGGCGGCCCTCAACTATGAGAGTACGCATGGCGTTTATCCTTCAGGCATGAATGGGCCAATCGTCGCGCCTTCCAATTGGGGCAACTCCTGGGCTAGCAGCCGAGGGCACCACAGCAGCTTGCTTTTCATGCTGCCCTTTTTGGAACAAGAACCCTTGTACCAAGATATTGTTCATTGCACCCTGGATTACGCGGGCCCCTGGCCCGGTTGGACCGGCCGCTACTATGGCGAATACGTTCCCTTCGGCCCTCATTCGCTGGCACCTGACAGTCGAGATTTGAAACGCATCAGTACCTTTCTGTGTCCCTCCGATCCTGGAGCTCAGGGCATGGGTGTTTCTTCCTACAACGCTCCCGTCAGCTACGCTGCCTGCTGGGGCGATTCAACCATTGGTCGCGACGGGGTCAGGATCGGCGAGTGGGGTACGCAAGATTCTCGAGGAATGTTCTCGACGGATTGGTCCATGCCCATACGCTCCAAGACGGGCTCGGGCCGAGGTAGAGCCATGGGCGAAATTGCAGATGGCACCAGCAATACATTGCTCTACAGCGAGAAAGCCGTTTTCAATGGACCCGGAAAAATCAAAGGAGACTATGCTCTGATGCCAAGTGCCACATTTCGCGCGAGCCCGGTCGCCTGTATGTCCGCCAAGGGCAAGAATGGAATGCTCCTGGGGCCATTGCCAAGCTCGCATCAACGGGTGGGTGATGCTTGGTCCTGCGGGCTGCCGATGGTGAGTGGCTTTATCGCTCTGCTGCCTCCGAACTCACCTTCTTGTGCACACGATCGCGGCGAATGGCATGAAGGGATTTACTCGGCCAGTAGTTTTCATGCGGGCGGCGTCAACGTGTGCATGGCGGACGGCTCTGTCCACTTTGCTTCCGATGCCATCGATACAGGCAACTTGTCGACGCCCGTTCCACAAACGGGACCTTCGCCCTACGGCGTATGGGGCGCCTTGGGAACTATCAACAGCGCGGAATCCAACGCCAGCTTGCAATAAGCTTTACTGTTGGCAGAACGTGAGTGCTTAGAGACTATCCGAGAACCGAAGAGAAACGCGGCTGACGCCGACCTGCTAATGGTTTTCGGATAGGTTCGTAAGGAAAAAGGGCTCGGGAAAGAAGTGTCTGACATTTTTCCCGACGACCAGTATCGCGCTGCCCTGAGATCGCGCTCACTCCAAGCAAGATCCTTGGCGTTTGCCCGGCTTCATCTAATTTTCATGGCCTAAGTCGCTAGGTTGTGGCACATCTCGAAGACCTTTCTCGCACTATCAAGTAAGAGGCCAGCTGTTTCCGGTGTTCCTGCTTGAGGTGCTTAATGAGAATTCGACTTCACCCGCCGCAAGTTTCATACGTGTCGAACCTATCCCGCTTCACACGGAATCCGGCTTTCGAACCGTTTGGATCCACGGCGGTCAGCCTCGCTCTGGCGATTGTCCTGAGCTTGTTGGTCCGTCAACGCGAAATGGCAGGCGAAGTAGATCCGCAACTGCTCCCCTATGTTGAACAGGGCGTGATTCACCGATTACCGGCGCCGACAGCGGTCGACACCGATGGCCAGGCACCGATGCCCGCCTCAAACGGATCGGTCATTTTGCATCTCAGAGCGAACGTTCATGGCGCCTCTGCGTCCGGAGAAGGACAAGCAGCAACTCTGGTCCATGGCTTCGAGCTGCTGGCTACCTGCAGTTTTCATGGACGTGAAGATGAGAACTTTATCGATAGCATTCGTTTCCACCGCGTCTGGGAAACCAGCTATCGCGCCACGGATGCGATTCCCGTCATTGCGTCCTATGCAGAACAGAGCCTGGCAGAAAACAAGACGCTCCCAGTGCATCGTGGACAGCGCCGAATTCAACTGGGGGTGATCGACCGGGCGGTCCGCGCCGCTTCTATATTTGCTGGCATCGCGAACGATGATACCCAAGCAATCTGGTCAGTTGCCAGCCTGTCGGGAAAACACATTCGCTTTGAAACGAGACCCGATGGCAGGATCATCAGCCTGCAACCTCTGAATTGCGGCCTCAGCAACCCAGATGTTGCCTGGCTCAGTCGCACGTTGTTACCCAAGATCTGTCATATTGCCGCGCACGATGTCCACGCTGCGGGTGACATGATGAGAGATGCGAAGACTCTGACTCAAGTCATTCCCGACGACGTCAAGTTCACTCATTGCCTCGACCCAAATGAAGTGCTGCGCAAGTCGGCGGCGGACCCGGCTCAGAGTCATCGCTATTCCTGGCAGGCGGATCCCAAGTTCTTCGCCACGCTTTACCCCCGCTGTGTATTTGCGGAATCGCGGATGGCTGTGCGGTCTTCCTTCGCCAATCTGGCTTGTGCGATTGATGTGCACTAGGAACCGCCTTGTCATTACCCACTTCTTGATTCGGCAATCGTGCTCGTGCTCAATGAAATGGTGCTCGTAGTCGTTCACGGTTAGTAGCCATCATCGCTCCGTGTGATGAGACCCGATCCGCAGTTTCCGCCGCGAAACGCATGGGAGCGGACTGCACAGTTGGACTTTGTGGAGTTTAACCGGCGGCGAAAAACCAAAGACCTGGACAGCGGACTGTCGGGCTTCGTCACGCGGAGCGTGAACGGCTACTTGTAATCGACGTACTTCCGGACACGAGCACGAGCAAGAGCAAGAGTAAGAGTAAGAGTAAGAGTAAGAGTAAGAGTTTTGATTGGCTTTTTTGCTCGCGCGACTCTCAAGAAGTGGGGAATGACAAGCGGCGTTAGCCGCGGTTCTCTCCGGTTTCGGCTTGGCTCTAAGCATTGCAGGAATGGAAACGGTGACTGATCTTATTCTCGCCATCCTTGCTATCGGACTGTTATCAAGTGCGGCCTACTACTTGGGGCGACGCTTGGGGGCGAACCCCCGCGCAGCCAATTACGTCGCCTTGCTTGCGGTCACTTTCACCTTACTCTTCGCAACCATGATTCATGGCAGACTTTTTTTGGCTGAATGGCTGCCTTTCTCCAATGTGATTATCCTCAGCAACTGGCTGCCTATTTTCGCCGCCTTCTTAGCGGGCATTTTGCGATCCAATACGGGCATTCCGGCGGGCCGGAGAGTCGCCTGGGGCTTGGCCTTGATGGCCGCGGGGTGGTCGACGGTGGCCTGGCACGTTTTTCCGCAAGACTTCACGAGCAGTAATCGATATCTGAATGGCACTTGTCTCCAGTCCACGCCGGCTACTTGCAGCGCTTGCTCCACGGTAACAATTTTGGGGCTGTATGGCATGCAGACCGACGAACAGGAGATGGCCAGACTATGCCTGACCAGCGGTCGCGGGACGACACTCTTGGGCATCTATCGCGGACTCAATGTAAAGACCGAAGGCACGCAATACAGGACAAGAATTCATCACATCAGCCTGGACGAGGTCGTCAGGCAGCGTCGATTCCCGCTGCTGGTTCCCCTGCGACAGCAATTCGCGAGCACTACTCAACTGTTTCCTGCGGAGCAAAGTGTCTTTGCCTTCCTTACAAAGTTGCTGGGGCCTACGGACCACTGTGTAGTGCTGCTAGGTTTCGATGAAGCAGACCAGAAGATCATGATGGCCGATCCAGCCAATTTCCTGGTTAATCCCGTCCGCATGTCAATCAGCGATTTGCGTGAGGTCTGGTTGGACGAAGGATTTGAAATCGTCCGCAGTTTTTGATCGTGGCTTTGTATTCATACCCAATTTTTAGCGCCAGAGATTTCATCCGACAAGCTCAGATGATAAATTCACAGCCTAGGAGCGAGCTGGCTACGTTCCTCCACGCAGCCACCCCCAGCCAGACGCCTACGTAGTCCTTACGCTCCGCCGTGAGGTGACCCGACCCATCCATTAACCAACCCGTTTGTTTGCGCCGAAACAACCGACTCCACGAAGCTAGCAACCTTGGCTGAGTCGACTCCTACTTGACCGCAAAGAAACTCCGATCAGAAGCTACCCTGCGATCTGCTTCGCTTCCATTGGAACGTCACCAGGTCGGGCTACTTCTCGCGGAGCGAGCTGGCTACGTTCCGCCACGCAGCCACCCCCAGCCAGACGCCTACGTAGTCCTTACGCTCCGCCGTGAGGTGACCCGACCCATCCATTAACCAACCCGTTTGTTTGCGCCGAAACAACCGACTCCACAAAGCTAGCAACCTTGGCTGAGTCGACTCCTACTTGACCGCAAAGAAACTCCGGTCAGAAGCTACCCTGCGATCTGCTTCGCTTTCATTGGAACGTCACCAGGTCGGGCTACTTCTCGCGGAGAGGTTGTGAATTAACTGGGCCGCACCGATTCAGCGACAGAACCCCTCTTTTGAAACTACTGTTCTCGTCCTTCAAGTAGCAGTTAGACGAGATAAGATGCAACAAAAGCAGAATCAGAGACGGTGTGTTTTTGATGTGGTGGGTTTATTCACAGCCTAGGAGCGTGAACCCGCTACAATAGTAAAGACGAGCTTTCGATCGATCGCAGACTGTCAACCTAGGGAGAGTCTTATGGGTAGGTTAGGATCGCGGCGGGCGTTTCTGAAAAGCTCAACGGTTGGCGGTGTGGTGGTTGGCGCGGATCTGGGGCTATTCTCAGGTTTGCCCCGAGTTGCAGCAGCAGACGCACAACTTAAGCAGGGCGTGCAATTCCACGAACAAGTCGAACCTTTAGTGCGACTGATCGAGGATACGCAGCGCAAGGATTTGTTGGAGCGCATCGCCGATCGTATTCGTGGTGGCGCTTCTTACCAGCAGGTTCTGGCGGCTTTGCTGCTGGCTGGTATTCGCAACGTGCAACCACGCCCTTCCGTAGGCTTCAAGTTCCATTGCGTGTTGGTGGTGAACTCGTGTCACCTGGCCAGTCTGGCCGGTCCGGACGAGGATCGCTGGCTACCAATCTTTTGGGCACTGGACTATTTCAAATCCTCACAGGCCGATGAATCCGAGCGCAGCGGCTGGCACATGCAGGCAGTTAACGAGAGCCAAGTGCCAAGTGCCACACACTGTGTTCAAGAATTTCGCGATGCTATGGAAGGCTGGGATGTTGAAAAAGCGGATGCCGCTACGGCCGGTCTGGTGCGAGCCTTGGGCGCTCATCAAGTATTCCAAGAGTTTGCCCGCTACGCCGCTCGCGATTATCGGTCGATCGGACACAAGGCAATCTATTTGGCGAATGCCTGGAGAACGCTGCAAGTCATCGGTTGGGAGCATGCCGAGCCCGTCATGCGTTCGCTGGCTTTCGCTCTGCTCAACCATAGCGGCGAGCCCAACCCGGCGGAAAGTGATCTGGCAGCTGATCGTCCCTGGCGCGAAAACCAGCGACTGCTCGCGCGGATACCCGCGGAATGGCTTGACGGCAAACAGGATCCAGCTGTCGCCAGGCAGTTGTTCGCGGCCTTCCGCGGCGGCACACCATCAGACGCGGCGGAAGTCGCTGCAGCGGCCCTGGAAGGCGGCGTAGGGCCACAAACTCTGTGGGATGGCGTTTTCGTGGGTGCTGGCGAGCTACTCATGCGGCAGCCAGGCATCATCGGGTTGCACGGTTTGACGACTGCAAATGCCATGCATTTCCTTTATCAAGCCGCTTCTGGCAATCGCTTGCGACAGCGGATCTTGCTTCAAGCGTGCTCCTTCAATCCCATGTTTCGACAAGACGCCCTGGATCGCGGGAAACTCAGTGACGTGTTGATCGACGATATACCAGGCGCGGAAGCATCCGCTCAAGGACAGCAATCCATTGTCGAAGCTCTAGCAGATATTTCGGGCGATCGCATGCGTGCGGCCGCCAAGGTGCAAGCTTATCTCAATGCAGGTGGTAGCGGAACCGAGTTTGTCGATGCCGCGCGTCGAGTGCTATTTGCCAAGGGCCGCGATGCCCACGACTACAAATTTGCCTCGGCGGTGCTCGAAGACTATTACCACGTCAGCCCCGCCTGGCGAAACCAGTTCTTGGCTACGTCCGTTTTCCATCTTCGTGGCAGCGGTCATCCGGACAGTGGGCTGGTAGAACGCACGCGAGCCGCGTTTTCCTGATTGCGAATTCTCAATCGCTAATCGTTATAGGCTTCGCTCAGTTGTCCGGATCTACTGTTCGGAAAGCTGAGCAAGCTCGCACATGCTGGCATTGACCACGGGCTGCGGGCAACTCCAGACCAAGAAGAAAAGTGCCTCGCGGGCCCAACGACCCGTCGGGTGCGTAGCGATAAAGCCAGCTCCCTTGGCAGCGGACAGGGCCGCCTGCGTACTCCGCAGCACCAGCGAATTGGCCCGCTGCCGCAGCTGCGCGGCATTCATGTCACAGGCTGCGCTGAGAGAGAGGCATCTCAACGCGGTAACCAAGGCATGGGTGTCCTGCTCCAACTTGCTTGCCACCGGCGCCAGGTCCGGGCGATGCTCGGCATGTTCCTTGAGAAATCCAGTAGCCGCCAACGAAAGTCCAACCGCCAAGGTCGATGTCTGCAATCCGCCAGCACCGCCCCCGGAATTGGTTTGCATCACATTGGCGACGGGCCCAGCCAGAACTCGAGACTCACTGATCGTTACCGCATCCAGCTCGACGCTATCGGTACAACTGGCAGACAGGGCTACTAAGCTCGCGCCGGGACTGGCAGTCAGCCCCTCGACCGAGGTGGGAACCGCCGCGATAATCTGAGTCGCGTTAGGAAGTGTGGCCCCGAGAACGATCACGTCGGCCCAATGAGCCCCCGTTACCCAGGGACTGAAGCCCTGCAGCAGGTATCCACCATCTTGCACGGGCTCGGCCAGCAGAACGGGTTTCCCCAAATGCTGACGACTGGTCGTCAGGTGACTGATTCCCACGGTCGCAAACAGGCTTCCCTCCGCCATGGCCGGTAACAATTCTTCCTTCAGTGCTTGGTTATCACTGCCCAGGATGCGTTTGCAGGCGGCATTCCACTGTGTCAAGACGAACGTCGTGGTCAAGCAGCTCTGGCTCAGTGCCAAATAGCCCGCCAGAATTTGCGCCTCGTCCCATTCGTCGCCGCCGTAAGCTCTCGGGATGAACCAGCGGTAAACACCCGCATCGCGCAGCCAGCCGAGCTGTTCACTGGGCCAGATCTGCCGCTGATCGATTTCGCTGCTGGCATCGCGGAGCTTCAGGCAAAGCTCGAGTATTTCAGGCGGCAATGAGTCCGCTTCCAAAAATGGCGTGTGCATCAGATCAAATACAGTTGGCAGCTTTCGGCAAAATGTGACACTTCGCTATGGAAGCATACTAGGCGCTATTGAAGCAAATTCGGAATTTCGGGGCGATCCTTCTCAGTTTCCGGAGCGTTGTCAACCGCGGCTGGAACCGTGCGCTGTCCCTCGGAGCCTCCCAAGGGTTGTGCCAGCTGAGTTCCGGCGAGCCAGGCCAGCACCAGAGTCACGCCCAGATACAGAACATACTGCAGAGCGCCTTGGACAATTTCCAACTCCAGCGACGCCACGGCCACAATCGTCCCCAGGATCACCATCAGCGGCAGAAAGATCGCCAGATCGAGCCCCGTGTATTCTCCCATGGATTCGTAATTATTCACGTAACGCGGCACGAAGGCGTACAGAGCCCAGATCGCTGCAAATCCGGCGGCACAAATTCCGCAGCGGAGCAAGAGCTGGCGGCCAGTGTATCCCTCTAATTCGTCGTCATGCAAAAACCAGTAGCCGACAAACGCCAGTGGGAAGGCTAATAGCAGAGCGCCAGCGGCCAACAGGGCCGTTGGCGGTCGCCCACCGGATAGCCCCAAACCAAAAGCGATTGCGAAAACAACCACCGCCGATACCAGCGAAGCGATCAGTACCGGAGGGCTGATCTTCACATCCTTGCGACGCAGGGGCTTCAGAATCGCCTTGCCGGCCTTGTCCTTAGGCCCGGAAGCTTCGGGCGCGTGGATGACGATCTCCTCGGATTTATCCGGAATCTTGATCGTCTTTTGACAACTTGGGCAAGGTCCGCTCTTACCTGCAAATTTATCGCTGACAGTAAAGCGTTTCAGGCAACTGGGACAAGTGACATTGATTGGCATAAAATAGCGACGAGATGATAACAGGGTTGCTCGGTGACGGCCGGAAATTGAAACTCACCAATTTCCACGGAGCCATCCCGCGGACCTCAAACAGGTTTTCCGCGGCATTCGGTTGGGTTATTCGATTGCGCTACAACTGCTCAACTGCCAACAAATCTGGCTTACAGGTGCAGCTACAAGCGGACCGCCGGCGATCCATCCAACGTTGAACAACCGCATTGTAACCGATGACGATCTCAGTGGCTTGACACTGCTGTTGGGATTTAAGCAGGTCCAAACGCATGAGCTCTCCCATACCGCCTGAAAAACCGATGCCGGCCGAAAGCCGCTTACCGTCGAAGGATCCCTTGCCCTTAGAGGAACCCTCTCCCCTAGAGGACGCACAGCCTTGGCTGCACGTGGTACTCTACCAGCCGGAAATCCCGCAGAATACGGGAAACATCGGCCGTTCCTGCGTGGCTCTCGGCGCCAAGCTGTGGATCGTCAAACCGATCGGCTTTCGGCTCGATTCCGCTCAGCTCAAGCGGTCGGGGATGGACTATTGGCAAGACTTGAACTGGGAATGTGTCGACAATTGGCAACAGCTAATCGAGCGACTGCCGACGCAACGCTTATGGCTAGTGACCAAGTTTGGGACTCAGAATTATTGCCAAGTCCGTTTCCAGAAGGGAGACGCGCTGGTCTTGGGCAGCGAATCCACTGGACTTCCCAAGGCACTGCATGAACAGCATGCGGATCGCCGAATTTTGATACCTATGCCTGGCCCGGTTCGCTGCCTAAACCTGGCCACGTCCGCGGGCATCGTGATGTACGAGGCAGCCCGTCAAGTGGATATCTTTTCGGAAATGCCCGACAGCAGGGGATCCCTTTCTTGCGAAGCATGAAGCTACTACTGACGATCGCCGGTGTCACTTTTCTAAGACGGCCAAGCGCGTCGACGCACGGGTTCTTGGCAGCGATATTCATCGTATGCTGCGCCGCAACGACCCCCGCTCAGCAGACAGATGAGGATGCCACGCTGTCGGCGATGTTCTCTCATGGTCTGGTACATGCAGCCATCGATTATGCTGCCAAGCAACGCTTGCTAGCCCAGGATCAGCCAGAGCTAGATGCCCGCTGGGCGATGCGGCTGATGGAGTGCTACGCTCAGGCGGCGCTGCGCGATTTGGACAATGCAACGTCAGCATGGAACCAATGCGAACAAATCCGCTTGGAATTCATGGAACGCTACCCAGACCATCGACGCCTGCCCTGGCTTACCTGGCAGCTTGGACGCTGTCGACTTCTGCGTGCCCAATCACAGGTTGCAAGATTCCTGGCGGTTCCCGCCGACTCCGGCGCACGAGAGTCCGCGCTCACCGAAATCCGCAGCGTGCTGGAATTAATGGAGGAACTGCAGGACGATATTCGTCAACGGCAGCCCATCGCAAGTCGGCAGGGAATCCAGGGAGCCAGTCAAGCACCGGCCAGGCAACTCGCCAAACTGCAAGTTGATGCAGGCTTACTGAGCTGCGAGGCACTCTTGATCCGCGCTCGGCTCTATCCCACGGGTTCGCCAGATCGTATCGCCGCGGCCACCGATGCCCAAGCACGGGCCAACAGCATCCTCAGCCGAACAGCCGAGGAATGGGACACGCGGAATGCGCTGCGTACGGGAGAAGCGGCTGCCATGCTGGAACTTGGTCGGGCCGAAGAGGGCCTGAGCACGCTTGCCGAAATTGCTCGTACCGGCGGCCCAACAGCCGCACAAGCAGCCACCCTTGCCATCGAGTATCTGAGCGAAATCGGTCAGCCAAGCCGTGCCCAAGGCTTCTTGCCCGCGCTGAACGAATCTACCAATCCCGCTCGATACGCATTGGCCAAGCTGCAGATTCAGTTGTCGGAACTAAAACCTGAAGGCCAGCCAGGGAGTCGCGAAGAACAACTGCAGGCAGTTCTGGACCAAGCCCGTAACATCGGTCAGGAATTCGGACCTTATTGGCGAAATCGGGCGGAAGCCTTGCTGGTTAGCAGAGCATCGACCGCATCGGCGGCTGGCTCCACCACGGCTGCCCTTGAGTTACTCAAGATCGAGGTTCGACAGCTGCTCGCAGCCAATGACGCACCGGCCGCAATTGAGAAGCTCTTGGAGTTTCGTGACAACCAGGCTGCCTCGGCCAATGCGGAGGCTGCCTTGACCGCATCGCTCGACGCCTCCGCGCTGCTGGCGAACCAAAAGCAATGGACGGCTGCGGCGAAAGTTATTAGCGAAGTTGCCGAACGATTTCCAGCCATGGCAACCGCCGCGCAAGGACATGCCCGCAGCGTTTTCCTGTCAGCCCAAGCTCTGCGTGACAAACCTGACGACGCCAGTCTGAGGCAGGCTTATGAGAATGCCATGCGGAGGCAATTGGAACTGTGGCCGGATGCGGAAGAAAGCACGACCGTTCAAGCCTGGTTGCGGCAGTGGTTGCTGGGTCAGCAGCGAATGGATGAGTATACGCAAATAGTTCTCGAGCGATTTTTCGCTTCACAGCAAAAACAACGGGCCCAAGGTGTGCTCATCGACTGGCTGGCCAATTTTCTGGTCATGCTTTCGGATAGCCAACAAGCATCCGCCATGCAACAGCTGGAGGCGCTGGCTTCATCCGCTCCTGAGCCTTCGAACTTCGTGCAAAGCGTGCAGCTTGTAGCAACCGCTTTTGCTGGCTGGCCCGATCGGTCGCACGCTTCCGAACTAGCATCTGCGCTCAACCGCCTAAATTCCTCTGCGACTGACTCCCTCGATCGCCAGTTGCTCACCGCAGTGGAGCTACTGCGGTTGACCAGAACCGAACAACTTTCTGATATGCGGCGGAAAGCCCAAGACTGGAATCCCCAACAGCTGCCTATGGAACTTCGTCTGGCTCTGGTGCCGGCGATGGTCGAAGCCATCGACGAACTGCGACAGACTTCGCCCAATTCGTGGACCGAATTGTGGAAAATCTCCCCTGAGCTGCTATCCGCGCTGGCCACCCATCCATCGACGGAACTTCGAGCAGCAGGTCTGCGGTTGCGTGCCTGGCAAGGCGATTCCCAAGCCATCAACGGGCTACAATCCTTGGCGGACGCGAATCCTCAGTCAGCCCCATTGCAGCTGCAACTGGCACGGGCATTGGCTAGCCTGCCCGGCTCTGACGCGGAGCAGCGGTTGGCGGAAGCCTCTTCGAGACTGCGACGATTGATTGCCAGCACACCGTCGGGCAGCGACGTTGATTTGGCCGCCCGCTGGGCATGGATGAAAGTATTGATCGCTCAAGGGAAGCAGTCGGAAGCTGAGCGAGCCGCCCGATTGCTGCTCGCCTCGCAGCCGATGGAATCCGAAGTTTGGCAAGCACGATTCGGCAGCTTGGCGAATTAGACATCCCCAGTCAGATGTCCCCGAACGAGGGAACTCCCAGCAGACCGATGGCTGCCAGCTAGCTTTCGGCCAGCTGCCAGCCAGATCCACGATCTAGAACAATAAGCTGTAGCTATCGTCCGAGCTGACTACATTCCCAGATCGCCAAACAAGGGTGTCGACAGATAGCGTTCACCCAAACTACACATGATCGTAACGATACGTTTGCCCTTGAATTCGGGGCGAGCGGCCACCTGCGCGGCCGCGCACATGTTGGCACCGCTGCTGATACCGGCCACAATGCCCTCGAGTTTGGCCAGCTTTTTTCCCCATTCAAACGCCTCTTCATCATCGACAGTCACCACGTCATCCACCAGAGAGGTGTCGAGATTCTTGGGCACGAAGCCAGCGCCTATCCCTTGAATCCGATGTTTGCCAGGCTGACCGCCGCTGATGACGGGGCTGTGCTTCGGTTCCACAGCGATGGCCTTGAAGTTCGGATTTTGCTTTTTGAGGAAACGGGCCACTCCAGTAATCGTACCGCCCGTTCCCACGCCAGCCACGATCGCGTCGATATTGTGCCCGCTGTCTTCCCAGATTTCCGGTCCTGTCGTCTTCTCATGGATGGCAGGATTTGCGGGATTCTCAAACTGCTGAGGCATAAAACTGTTGTCTTCTTGTTCCAGCAATTCCCCAGCCTTGGCGATGGCACCCTTCATGCCGTCGGCAGCAGGAGTCAAAACCAAATTAGCTCCCATCGCCCGCAGCAGAGCCCTGCGTTCCACCGACATGGATTCGGGCATGGTCAGTGTTAGCCGGTAACCTTTGGCAGCACACACGAAAGCCAAGGCAATACCGGTATTTCCACTGGTTGGCTCGATAATGTGCGTGTCCTGAGAAATTTTGCCGTCCCGTTCGGCAGCCTCGATCATGGCCGCGCCAATTCGATCCTTGACGCTGTTGAGCGGTTGAAAGAACTCGCACTTGGCGAACACGGTCGCTCCGCCTTCCGGCACCAATCGGTTGACCTGAATCATCGGCGTGTCGCCAATCGCCTGGGTTGCGTTCTGGTAAGTCTTTCCTCTGGGCATGCTATCATTCCTGTTCTAGCTGGATTGGCTGTTGGCTCGCGCGGATTGCTTTCGAAAATGAAGTTCGTCAGACGTTCAAGATCCGCTCGATTGAAAGCGTATGATGCGTTAAATCGACTACCCGAATCAAGCCCCATGCGAGGAACAATTCTTGCCATTTGCGGCACTTTCTCCGCCGCAGCCCCTATCGCTGGCCGGCGTACCTGCCCCTGCATAAGGCTTCGCAAGGGATGTAATTTAGGCGATAGATCAGCGGCCAAGCGCCTGCCCCATTGCGGTGGCCAGACGCTGCACGGCTTCATGATCATGCTCGGCGCTCAAGCTGATTCGCAATCGGGAGGTCCCCTCTGGAACCGTGGGAGGACGAATCGCAGGGACATAGATGCCCTGCTGCAAGAGGCGTTCGCTCAACTCCAACGCGACTGTTTCCGCCCCAACGACAACGGGAATGATTGGACTGTCATCCGGCTGTCCCTGCTGTCCAGCCAGGGGCACATGCCAGCCTTGCTGGCGAAGAGCATGACGCACATACATCGCACGTTGGCGGAGCTCGCGGCGCTCTGTGTCCATCTTCAGCATCTCGGCCAGGGCAGCTTCGGCAGCGTACATGATGCTCGTCGCCGCAGCCGTACTAAAAATATAGCTGCGGCAATGGTTGATGAGGTAGTCGATCAACAGGCGACTGCCACCGACATACCCTCCAACGTTTCCGAGCGCCTTGCTGAGAGTGCCCAATTTTGCCAAACAGCGTCCCTCGAGCCCAAGCTCGCCCAGCATGCCACAGCCCCCTGGTCCGTAGACTCCCGTCGCGTGGGCCTCATCCACCAGCAGGCCACTGCCGTACTGGTCGGCGAGATCTGTCAGTGATCTCAAATCCGCCAAGTCGCCGTCCATGCTGAAGACCGACTCGGTAATGATCAACACCCGCTCGAATTGATGACGGTTGGCCTGCAAGAAATCACGCACGAAACCCACATCGTTGTGTGGAAAGATCTGTGTGCGTGCCCGTGATAAGCGGCACCCGTCGATCAGACAAGCGTGGTTGAGCTGGTCGCTCAGAATCAAGTCACCAGCTCCCGCAAGACAAGCGATAACACCCAAGTTGGCGGCATAGCCGCTGCTGAACACCAATGCGTCTTCGCTTCGCATCATTCTCGCCAGTGCGGCCTCCAGTCGCCGATGCGCGGAAGAGTATCCGCAGAGCACGGGGCTGGCGCGACTTCCTGACTGAAAGCATTCTGACAGCGCGGCCAGCACAGCGGGATTTCTGCTCAATCCCAGATAATCGTTGCTGCCAAAGTCCAGCCGAAGTCTGGATGCGCCGTTCTCAGACGCGCCGGGGTTTCCGGAAGAAGCATCCGCGTGTGCCGCCGGTCCACCGCGTTGTCGGAGCTGTCCTTGAGACTGATTGGCCCTTAAAGACTCGGCAAAGTAACGAGACCACTCCACGACGCGTTTCAATCTGCGGAGGTCTTGGCGGCGATCATGGAAGCTAATTGCTGCTTCCACTGATCAATCTGAGCGGCTCTTTCTTGCTGCTGCTCAGGCTGCTTGAGTACCGCGATACTCTTGACGTCAAAAGCCAGGATTTCGTTGGCGGCAAATCGGGGGAAAGCATCATGCATGCGCTCGTTGGAAATCAGCATGCTGGAGGCCAAGGCCAAATCACACACGCGATATTGCAGAATCGGCTCTTCGATCGAACCCGGAGAATTTTCGGTGACATTCGGCGGAGATTCATCCGACTCTTGAATCCCGTACACCCAAAACCCCGGCAGCTGGCTAGCGGGGAATTCGTGGCAGACCGTTTCATCGTCCAACAACCGCAGCATAAGCGGCAAATCCGATGCATCGCCGAATCTGGCCAGGCATTGAATGGCGGATTCTCGCAGCCTTACGTCGAGATGCGAATCCACATGCTTGCGAGCTATCTCCGCACCGGTGCTATACCCATCTCGCATGGCGATCAAAAGAGCCTCCCCCGCCATCGACTGGTGCGTCTTGGGTATCCACAACGCGTAGAGCTGGCGGAGCACCTTTCCGTAACCTCTCCGGTGCATATAAGTGCTCACCGGCACACTATGGGCCGAAGTGGCCAGAAACTCGTTCACCTCAACCGGTGCTGTGCCTTCCAGCAAGGAAGTCGCTAAGAGGACGGCCAGAACATCGCCAATCTCAGGTACCAACATGCGTACCAAGCGATCGTTATGCAATCGGGACGACAGTTCTGCAGTGTCCGCCAACAAAGCGGGCAGGGCATCGCCATCTGCTTGATCCTGGCACTGACAAAAAACCCGGTCAATAGATCGCGCCAGATCCGGTTGCTGCCGGATCATATCCAAGTACAGCAACTTGCTGGTCCGCGATGCACCTACCAACTTGCAATAACATCGCCAGGCGGGCAAGCCACAGGAACTCTCGGAATCCGCGTCGGCGTCCAACAGAAACTGGCGTGATATTCTCTCGAAGCGATCGGTCTCGAGCTGATTTACGATGCGCTCAACGCGTCTCTGGACCTCGATCTGCTGGCTCGAGAACTGCTTCAACTGATGCAGGGCTGGTTCACCGATTCTCAACAATTCGCTGGTCGCCCACTCGCGGCTCACAAAGCTGTTCGACGCCAAAGCGTCTAGCCATTTCGCCACTTCCGCGCTGTCCGCCTCCGGCAAACAGGCGCTGTACGATTCCTTGCCGGCATGTTCAGACGCGGACTCTTGGGCCCGCACATGCCCCAACAGACAAATGCTGAGTGCGCAAAATTGCGCAGCGGCTACCGATAATCCATTACGGAGCGTTAAGCAAGTCATACGAGAGCAGTCAGGGTTGAGGTGAACAAAGTCGCCAATCGACGACGAGCCCCAGCCTGGACAGTGCAACTTTCACACCGACGGCGAAGGGCAGCGTCTACCTTGATTCTAATGCTCTGGGAAGATTCCCCTAGGGCCAATCCCGCACTTTTTGCGAGAGAAAAACCAGCTTTATTGTAACTTTAGGGTCTCTCAGGGAATTACAAATGCTAGCAAAGGCGTTTCCCTAGTCGCCAGCTGGGGTCGCCAACCAGTGCGCACTACGCGTCTACCGGCTGACGTTCCCAGTTGCCAAGGTGGTTTTTGCCAAGGTGTTCGACGTTATCGCATGCGGCTACGCAGCCCCGGAGGTTACGGAGCTGCTCTTCGATTTGCCTGACTCTCGGTTGGAAAGCCAAAGCAAAACTGGGGATGCAATAAAAATCGAGCTGTAAGTACCAACCAACACGCCCACCAAGAGCGCGAAGGCAAAGGCGTGAATACCTTCACCGCCAAACACGTAGAGCAGCAGGATCGAGATGATCGTCGTACCAGACGTTAAAAGTGTTCGGCTGAGGGTTTGATTGACGCTGTCGTTGACCATCTGCGCAGTCAGTTTGGGACTCCGCCCTCGAACTTCGCGAATCCGGTCGAACACGACGATGGTATCGTTCAAAGAATAGCCGATGATGGTTAGAAAAGCGGCGATCTCGGTGAGGCCGATCTTGAAATCCTCGACCAAGAGAAAGCCTAGCGGCTTGTACAGCCAGTGACACAGTGCCAGCACTCCCAGCGTGATCAAAACGTCATGGACCAGAGCGATCACAGCGGCCAGGCCGTAGGAAACCTTTTGAAAGCGGAACCAGATGTAAGCGACGATGAAAACCAGGCTGATTAGGATGGCGGCGATGGCCCGTTGTTGCATCTCGCCAGCGACCTTGGAGCCGATTTTGCTAAGCGACAACCAAAGCGGCTCACCGGACATATCCTGCTTCAGCTGATCCATGATTTGGTCCGCCTGCTGCTCGTCCGTGGGCAGAATCACACGCCAATTCGAGAATCCGGCCACATCTTCCAAACGCCAGTTTTCCGGCATGGGATCAGGCATGACTTCCACTGCCGCTTCGTTGATCACGATGTTCTTCTGTTGGGCGGCGTACACAATCTTTTCTTGCAAGGACTTGCCTGTGATCGCGGCACCCTTGTCGAGTTCGTCCACACCACTTGTCTCGTCAGTGCTACCCGAAAACTGCAGCAGCATCTCCGTAGTTACGCGGCTCTGTGGGTCTGCAGCCATCGCACCGGCAGTACCCGCTTGTGGCTCAGCCGTGGTTTCCGCGTCGCTGGAAACCTCTGCGGTAGATGCTTCCTGAGCCGTCGCGGCATCAACCACTTGCTGGTAGGAGACCAGGCGTACGCTGCGGGCGTTATCCAAGCGTGCCCCGCCGGCCGCAGCTGGCTTGCGCACTTCGACTTTGTAGGTCTTAAGATCCGTCGTGCCTTCCTGGGCAAATCCCTTCACGAGCAAGTTCGAAAGATGCTCTTCGTCCTGGATGGAAGTCACCAAGGTATAAACCGTATCGACGGGTTCCTTCTCGACTCGAACCAACTTGGATTGAACGGGCTTACCCTGTGTATCCCCGCCCTCGTCCAGAATTTTCTTGGTGATGTCTCGCAGTTTCTCGGCTTCCACCGGCTCGGTCAATTGGAAGGTGACACTCGTGCCGCCGGTGAAATCAATGTTGAGAATATCCGGCCCTCTCAAAATGACGGCAATGATTCCTCCACCGATCAGCAACAGCGATAGTCCTATGCAAGCCTTCTGCCAACTCATGAAATTGAAGTCCGCGTCACCCAAGAAGGCACGCTTAATGAAGCCCACCAGATCGAACATCCG
>JANSWS010000480.1 GCA_024743355.1 bacterium | reverse complement strand
GTATTGTCTGGTTGCCCATCGCCAGGCGAATCGCTGGCTGGAATCTCGGATTGTGCGCTGGCTATCCCCAGCACGTGATCCACTGCCAATCGGAGATCCGCCTGCGACATGTAGAACATGGTTGTCGTTGCCGGATCGTTGATTTTGAGCAGGCAGCAGTAGTGTTCTCTTGATAACTTCTCAAGCAACTTCCCGTACGATTCGGTACTCGTATCGCCAAGCGACAACTCGGCCGAGCTTCCGGTAAGCTCTTGCCAGCAGTCTCCAAAAAAGGAACTGGACTTGGCAATCCAAGTACGAAGTGAAGTAACTGTGTCATCCCAGGCGGCGATCTCCCGAAAATCGAACAGGGGAAGTTCTGGCGTCATTGGACCTTGAAATCCTGAAACAGCACATCTTGGATCCGTTCAATTCCATCACTAAACAGCAGAGCGTTGAACTTGTCGTGGATTTCGCGTCGCAGCGTGTTGTGCCCTAGCTTACCCCTCACGTCTTCGAGCTTCTTGTCTCGTAGATGCGCGATGATCCAGTTTTTGAGCACCACCCGCTTCTCATCTACCAGAGTTTGTATGGCGGCTTGCTGCGAGTTTGCCACCTGCAATGAGAACACGCAGGTGACATAGCGCGAGTAGCGATCGTCGTTCAGGTTCACCACGATCTCTTCGAATTCGATGAATGCTTGCTTGTCGTCCGCTTCCGGAATAGCCATTTGTGGGTTCGCGGGCTGGGAGCTGTTGCCTACGCCGCTGCTGGCCGAAGCCAGCAACAAGGGCACAGACGAACCGCTGACGACACCCAAAGCAAAGATAACTCCCCACACCATGAACCGCCGCATTCGGCCCGTGGTCGGCTGTGGTGCGGATTCGGAGTCTTTGCTTTCCATCTCTGACATGTCAATGTCTCCGTACTTAATGAACGCGGGCCGAGCAGCTCAAGCCACTCAAACTCATCGCAATCGTTAATGTTTATCGTCCGCCTTGCGAGCTGTATTTAAGCTGCTAGGCACCATCAAGGGTTAACCCTCGACCGATTTTTCTGGTGCTGCCGCCGCTATTGCCACGATGTTCTCCTGAGGGTGAACGGCAGCTGGTCGGAACAGTGGGGCCACGAAACCCGTCCGACGGCCGAAAGATATCGCCGCCGCTAGCCTGACCAGCCAAGTGGAATTCTCGACCGCTCAACCAATTGCTGATGGAATCAGCTGACACTCGAAATGGAGTTCTGACGCATGATCAACGGGCTTTACAGCGGTGCTTCAGCCATGGATGTCTTGAGCCAGCAGCAAGAGGTAATCGCCGACAATCTGATGCACGTGAATACTAGCGGGCACCGAAGAAAGCAAGCCACTTTGGTGCAAAAGTTTGTTCTCGACAATCAGCATGCCAGCCAAGATTTGGGACCGGAGCTGGAGAATTTAAGTGTCGATTTCAAACCGGGCAGACGTGTCCAAACTGGGAGACCTCTCGACGTAGCCGTTGCCAGCGACGGGTTTCTTGTGTTTGAAAATCAGGAGGCGGGCAAGGAATATCTGTCCCGCAATGGCCGTCTCTATCGGGACCCCAGCTCCCTGCAGCTGGTAAACGATGAGGGTTTTCCTATTCAAGGCGAAAACGGACCGATCACGATAGATGTACAGGTTGCGGATCAGTCTATAACGATTATGCCGGATGGCACCGTATCCGCGGAGGGTCGGCGAATCGACCGAATCCGAACTGTTGCTTTTGAAGACAACCAAACCTTGATTCCTGTGGGAGCAGCGGGCTTTCTACGCGGTGAGGAATCTGTTGAAGCTGGCTTCAGCGTTCAGCTAGAGCAAGGCTTTCACGAACTTTCCAATGTGCAGCCCGTGACCGAACTGGTGAGCCTGATTGTCAACAGCCGTCAATTCGAAGCTAACCAACGAGCCATGCGCTCAGTGTCAGACGCTCTGCGCGATTACATTCGCAGCTAACAGTCCATAGAACGGAGCACATCATGCTAAAAGCCTTCTACTCGAGTGCTACCGGAATGCGGGCACAAGAGATGATGATCGATAACACTGCGAACAATCTCGCCAACGTCAACACCAATGGGTTCAAGAAGAAGCACATTAACTTCGCGGACCTAATCTACGACACGACGTCGCCTGCTGGCGCAACTGGTGAGAACGGCCAGGTAAAGCCCATTGGACTCCAAATAGGCAGCGGTGTCCGCGCTGTGGGCACAACCAACAATTTCGCCCAGGGAACTCCGACCGAGACTGGAATCGATACGCATCTGTCCATCGAAGGCGAAGGATTCTTTCGAGTCACTCAAGGCAATCTGATTGCCTACACACGAGACGGATCTTTTACGACCAATGACCAGGGGCAGTTGGTCACTGCCGACGGCTTCTCTCTTGACCCTCCTGTAGTAATTCCTGCCGACGCCACCGATCTTTCGATCTCGGAGGCGGGAGTCGTCAGCTTTCGAGTCAATGGAGTTACCAACACCGGGCCAACAATCCAACTGGCGAGATTCGCTAATACGGCGGGGCTCGAGAATGTCGGCAGCAATTTGCTGGTGGAAACTGCCGCCTCGGGCCCGGAACTGCTGGGAAATCCACAACAGGATGGCTACGGACGCCTCAGGCAGGGCTACCTGGAGGGTTCCAACGTGCAGGTGGTATCAGAGTTGGTTTCTCTGATTACAGCCCAAAGGGCTTACGAGATAAATTCACGCGCAATCCGCGCCGGCGATGAGATGCTTTCTTCCGCCAGCAATTTGGTGAGGTAACCATGGCCGCAAAAATCCGTTCCCCGCTACTAGCCATGGTACTCGTCGCAAGTTGCTTGCTGTTGGTTCGGGGCGAGGATTCACCCTACAGCACGACCGAAGTTAAGTTGTTCGCCAACGCGTACGCGCAAGCCGGCTCCACCTTGCGGATCGCCGATGTAGCTTCCATCAGTGCAGGTTCCGCAGAAATGCGGGCGCGAATCGCAAAACTGGATATTGGTGTGTTGAGCTCTGAGCAGTGCCGAGTCACGCGACGCGAGGTCGAGCTTCGCTGTTTGCTGGCTGGCATCTCTTCCAGCCAGGTCCGGGTAACCGGGAACGCTGAACTCGTCGTTGGCCGCCTTTCACCAGGCGAACTCAGACTGGACATCGAAAGACTGTTGGAAAAAGAGATCCGCCGACAATTCGGACTGGAGAATGATCCATCGGTACGCCTATTGATGGAGGAACAGCTTCAAGAGCTAGCAGCAGAGATTCGTGGACGCCCCTACACAGCGCAGGTATTTCTGCAGTCGCAAATGCCACTGGGGCGGAGTCAAGTGTCGGTCGAGTTCCTGGTTGAAAAGGGTAGACCCTTAGCCAAGAGGCTGGACGTGCACGTCGTCGTCGAACGCATGGTCGGCGTTGCCGTCCGCGATGTGCCTCAGGGGGCGGTGCTCGATCAAAGCTCCGTAAAGATCGTCCAACGTCCCATTGCCAGTCGGCTGGACCTGGCCGATCCGAATCGCTTAGTCGGCGGAATAGCCTCGCGCTCGATAAGCCGAAACGCGACGATTCTTGCCTCGCACTTGGCGCCGGCAAGTCGGAAAGCTGCCAATCTCGTTAGTCGCAATGATCTGATTGATGTCGTCGTGGATTTTGGGCAAGCGCAAGTACGACTCAAGAATGCAACAGCTATTTCGAGTGGCGGCAAAGGCGATACGATCACGGTCCTGAACCCAAGCTCCAAGCAACGCTTCCAGGCAGTCGTTGTCGACTCACGGCTTGCTGCTGTAACGCCTTTACACCCGAGGTCCCCATGAGTCAGCGATCAATTCTGTTTTGCTTGTTTGGACTGGCTATCGGCAACCTCGCCAATCAGCCGCTTTTAGCACAAAGCTTGTTCGAGCGCAGGTCGCAGAATCAAGTCGACCAATACCGGGGATACGTCGCTCGGAATCGCGGAGACGTGTTGACCGTTTTGATCAATGAAAGCACCGATGTTGAAAACCGCGATGAGCGACGGCTTGATAAATCCAGTTCCGCAACAGCCAATGCGCAGTTCAACTATGGGTTGGGCGGCGATCTCGGAAAATCGGCCGCCAGCCTGACCTACGGACAGTTAGCGTCAAGTGCGAGAGACTTTTCCGGTGACACCGAATTCAGAAGCGAGCGTCAGTTCAGCGACCGGTTCGCGGTGACTGTGGACGACGTTCTTCCCAACGGCAATCTCGTGGTAAGCGGCAAGCGTCTTATTTCTGTACAGGGCGACCTTCGAGAACTGCGGCTGAACGGTATTGTGCGGCAATACGATGTGCTTCCCAACAATGTTGTACCCTCATCCCTGGTTGCGGATCTTCGGATTCAACTGGATGCCAAAGGAGCCGAACAGGCATTTAGTAACCAAGGCTGGTTCAGCAAACGGGTCAACAGATGGTGGCCCTTCTAGACGCAGCGTCTGACGCGATATCGAACCACACAGGAATAAGCCAACAAGACGTGAAACCACCAACTGCATACGCGACGCTACTGTACTTGATGTTCGGATTGTGCCCAGCGTTTGCACAGCCGAACTTCAATTCAAGCCCTCCCAGCATGTTTCCCTATGCGCAGCCCGAGGAAGTGTTCGCTAGCCCTGTGATGCCGCAGGTTACGCCACCCCGAGCGACGGAAGCGGACTACGCAAATGTCGATTTGAATAGCTCGGTTCGCATCAAGGACATTACCTTTATCGAGGGCGAAAGAATCAATCATCTGTCGGGGGAGGGATTGGTTTTCGGGCTGAGCGGTACAGGTGGCAGAGCGGAACAGACCAGACGGATGGCCGCCAACTATTTCCTGCGAAAGGGACTGCAGGTCAGGACCGTTGATACACAGAACATGTCAGCCGTGCTCGTCTCTGGAAGAATTCCCGCCTACGCCAGAAAAGGCGAAACCATCCTGGTCACTGTCTCCGTAGCCGATGACGCCACGAGCCTGCGCGGGGGAACGCTTCATCAGACGGTACTTCGCGGGATCGATGATGAAATCTATGCGGTTGCTCAAGGCCCAGTCATTGGCAGCGGAATTGCCGCCCAGGGCCAAGCGGCCAGTGTACAAAGCAACCATCCGACTGTTGGGGTTTGCGAAGCGATCGTGGAGCGAGAGATTCCTTGCCAGAACATCGTCCGGGGAAATGCCATTCGCCTTATCTTGCGCAATAAGTCTTACTCGACCGCAACCGTCGTCATGAATGCCTTGAACACCGTTTTCCCGGGCCATGCCAACGCTCTGGATTCGGGCACCGTGGAAGTCGTGATCCCGAACGCGTTTCGCGAGTCTCTCCCAACCATGATTTCTATGATAGGCGACCTGCGCGTCACACCCGATCTGCCCGCTCGCGTTGTAATCAAT
>JANSWS010000601.1 GCA_024743355.1 bacterium | reverse complement strand
GTCGATCGGCTGCTTCCACCTAACCATCAAACTATGCGCAGCTTCCCAGGGCGGCTAGGGGGCTGCCCACGGGATTAGAATGGTGTTGATCCTTAACGCCATAACGAGCGTCGCAATCGCCGGTTTAGTGGGGCGCAGAGCGCTGTTGGTCCAATACTTTCGATTCGTTAATCGATGCCGCCGAATATTATGATGGGCTTTTTGGCCTCTCTCTGGGGGGGCGATGTGACCCGCAGGCCAGTCCTTGACGCGGCTTCCGGTGACGATCGCCCCAGCGGTTTAGCGCGATCGCATCCAAGCGTTTTGGGGAGCGCGAAGGGACATCGACGATGGCCGCTGAAGGCACTGCTGTCAGCTTGTTTTCGCGTCACCAAAGTTTGTTGCATTTCGTAGAATGCGGATTTGCCAGAAGCTTTATCGAAAGTGGCGCTGCCCAATTGAGAACCCGTGAAAACCGTAAGCGGTTTTGGCACTGGCGTCGGTTTTCCGATTGGTTCTAAGTCGAGTGCGGCAGATTCCCGACTTGATTGCGAGCCCGTTTTTAGCCTTGCTTGCGAGACATTTAAATGAAACAGAAGCCTGCGGCAAACGAACTACTGCGACGCCTGCCTGCGAAGTGGGCGGTGTTGATTGTGGTACTTCTTTTAGCCTATGCGTGGTTACAGCCGATAGCTAATGAGCGATGGGGATGGGGGCTGCCATCACTGGCGAGTTCCGGCGTTTCTGTGGAATCGCAAAGAGGGCAGGGTGCCGATGCTGGACCATCGGGCAAGGTTCGTTCTCAGGAAGATTCCGCCCGAGGCAAGGCTACGGTTTCCCCGGATAGCCTCCGCACCGAGCAAGACGCAGCGGACGCAGCGGACGCAGCGGCAGGACCGCCGACTTATGGACTGCTCATAGACCGAGGAAATCAACAGTTCGATTCACCGGCGGGATTGCGGTACACTCGAGGCAGCGAAGAGGGGCACCGCTTGCAACATATTGAGCGTCATCTTCGCGATGATCCTGATCGGCCCGGTAGCCATGGTGTATTTGATGGAGATATGCGGCAAGTGCTCTTGTGGTTGGACGAAGCCTATCAACTGGCCAGATCCCAAGCGAAGGGCAGCAGCCAGCGGAGTGAAGACGGAAGAACGGTCTATGAGGCCACACTACCTCAGGTAGTAGGCTACGTAGGAGGACAGAGCGGGAAACGCCGCGGCAACCCGGAAGTTAAGCGGATTCGTCTGGTCGTTGATGGCAAGCGTGTCATTACAGCCTTTCCGTTTTGAAGATGATTCGGAATGGTTGCTCAGCCTTCAACAGCTTCCCGCATGGCGGGCGTACTCATTGAGTTCGAAAACCCGATAGCGAGTTAACAAATGGACGATGAAAGGTATTCGGGACCATGGGTGCACATCGGCGAATGTCCGGTCTGTGTCAACGGGCTCGCTCGGGTTCGAACCTGCGGTGAGGGAGAATCGCGACATCTGTTTGCAATTTGCGACGAGTGTGAAGCGGTTTGGACTGAGCCAGACACTGCGGCAAGTCGCAGATTTGCCGATGCTGAAGATCCACGCTGCCCTCTTTGTGATCTGCCGCTGTACGGTGAGCAGTCTCATTGGAGCATGCCAAGTGAAGTCGAAGGTAGCCCCTGGTCAGCGGCGGTGATCTTTGCCTGGCCGTCGACCGACGCAGCAGACCCGGATGAGCAGAATGATGGATCGCTAGACGATTCGCAAAGTCAGAGTGGCCAGCCTCCGCTCGAAGAGTTGGTGGATCCAGAGGACCGCAGCGCCGGCTGTTGAGGCCTCGTAGACCGGGTTTTCAGGGTCAGGCCGGTGGTAATCCCTCCATTCGGCGCCATGTGCTGAGCTGCCCTAAGTGGGTCATCACGTGACCTGTCAGGTAGAAGGCGAGCAGTGACCCCAGCGTGGTGCAGACCGTCTTCATCGGCGTATCAACGGGGTTTGGTGCTGAAAGCAATTCATCGGGCGCCTGGCGGATTGCTTCGATGGCAGCCGCGTAGCTTTCTTCGAAGAAACTCATCAACTGATCTGTAGGCGGATAGAGACTGCCATCCGGATCATCTTGGCAGGTTGCATTCTTGGAAAACAATTCTTCAAACCCCGCCGGAGGCTTTACGGCGGTGCTATCGACCCCCAGGTGTTCCAGCACTTTGACGGGATACAGGCAGAGATGCCCCAGCACGAACGCCGGATGGTTGGCTTGGACCACATGACCGCCGGGCGATGAGAGCCTGGCGAAGCGGTCCGTCGGGATTCCGTCGACCAGGCGTTTAGCGTAACGTGGACCCATCGAAGCGGTTTCCGCGATTGTCATTCCGCAGCTAGCCATCAATTTTCTCCTTCTTGAAAAGTCTCTGGATATAGGTCGAAGTTGGTGTGCAGGCTGAGTTCCAATTCGTTGACTCCGCCTTCTGCAAGGGTTGGCTTTATTGAATTACATAAACCGCCAGCTACCAGGCGGTCGCTTTACCTCCTGGAAGCAAGGCGCGAAACTGCCTTTCACTCAGCAGTCGCAGATGAAATCCAGTGTTGGCAGGGGCGGTGTCTTGCTTGCCCGGATCGAAGTCCGCCATCGCTTCCGCGACTCGCTGTCGGGCGGCATCCAAAGTCGTTCCACAAGCAACCACAAAGTCGGTTTGCGGCGAGATGTCGGGCTGGCAGACTCCGCCCAAACGTTCGATCAACAGTTGGCTTCCCAACGCGGTCAAACCTCGAAGTGGACCGAGCAGAACGATTTGCTTGCCAGCCAGCGGTAAACTATCTGCCGCCGCACGCATTACCGCGGTTGCATCGACGCCAGCCAGTGGTTGTCTCTGCGAGCCTGGAAATCCCCAGCGATCAGTGGACGATTGGGTTGCTCGTCCCTGCTGCCTCCTGCCCTTGGCAAGCGGACTGTGTACTCGGCCGTCAGCGTACTTGCCACGCTTGATTTGTAATTTCGCCTCCAGGTCCTCCAGCGAGCCTCCGTCGTATTGCTTGGCAATGGCCAAGGCGATTTGGGCGCAACATCTGGCATCCTCCAAGGCATCATGGTGCTCGAAGCGGATACCAAGCGAATTGCCGAGCGGTTTTAGACCGTAGCGCGAACGTCCTGGCCAGGCGCTGCGCGCCAGAGCTCGGGTGCAATGAAACTCCAATTGCGGGCAAACAATATCATAGGCGGCCAGGCTTTGGATCAGCACGTTTATGTCAAATCTCGCATTGTGGGCCAGCAGCATC
>JANSWS010000682.1 GCA_024743355.1 bacterium | reverse complement strand
CCTGCTGCTCAACCCAAATTTGGACGCTGCGAACGCTCCGCCAGCAAAGCTCGAGGTTGCCGAGCAAGTTCCAAGCGTTAACTCGACGGCCGCCGAAACGCACGAAGCAGCACATGCCTCTTCGTCGATCAGCGACGATTCCCGAACGACTTCTTCGGAAACGGGCCACGGAACTCTGGTCAGTCAGCTTCCATGGCTGGATCCAACGGAGTACCGTTTTGTTCTCGATTCCCTGGACCAACCTCGCTTGCAAAAGCGCGACGAAACGCATCCAGGCCGTATCGTGAACGTGGTCTGTGCCTTTCCCGCCTCGCAGCCAGAGAAATACCTGAGCGTGCGTTATTGGGATGAGGACGGTGACGACGTTGAACTCGGCCTGGTGCGAGACGTGGCGGATTGGTGCCCCGAGTCTCAGGAAGTTATCCGCCGCGCGATACAACGCCACTACTTACTCCGCCCGATCGAGCGCATTCACCGCATTAGCCTGGTGGCTGGTTACCTGGAGTTCGATGTCGAATCAGCCGGAAACCGAATGCAGTTCGTCATGCGGTGGACACAGAGCCAGGGCGTTGACTTCGGCCAGAATGGTAAGTTGCTCTTGGATACCGAGGACAATCGCTACGTCGTGCATGACGTCGACGCCTTGCCCAAACGCGACCGCGATCGTTTTCTACATTATGTCTACTGGTAACCGTTCACGTCATTCGCTCGCACGGTTTACGGATCCAAGATTCGTACTCGTAGTCAATCGCTTGCGTGGTACTCGCAATAGAGATGCAGTTATCGATTAGGAGTAAGCGTACCGCTTCGCTGATTACGGGTAGGAGTAGGAGTAGCCGTTCTTCGCAGTGTTCGTGCGCCTGCTTTGGATTGAAAGAAATCGGGGCTGCCAGTAAGTTCTAAGGATGGTCTTTTTCCTGAAGAACAAACTACCGCCATCGAGATAGGGACTCTATGCCTGTATCCGTTAAAGATAGTGTTGTATTGGTTACCGGTGCGAATCGAGGGATCGGACGAGCTATTGTCGACGAGGCCTTTGAGCGAGGGGCGTCCAAGGTTTACGCAGCCGTCCGCGACATGGACTCCACCAATCCCTTGAAGGAGCAATACGGAGACAAACTCGTGGCTCTACAGCTTGACTTGCTGGACCACAACTCGATTCGGGCAGCCGCTCAAGCGGCTCGGGATGTGACGATCGTAATCAATAATGCCGGAGTGCTGCGAACGGCTTCCCCTCTGTCCGAGACTGCGATCGAAGACATGCAGTATGAGATGAACGTCAATGTCTATGGTCTCATCGAAATGGCGCGGGCCTTCGCACCCGTTTTGGCGAGCAATGGCGGCGGGGCCTTCGCGCAATTGAACAGCGTCGCATCCTTGAAGAGCTTCGCTGACTTTGCAACTTATTCGGCTTCCAAAGCAGCCAGTTATTCCATTACGCAGGCACTCCGCGACAAGCTGGCGGAGCAGGGTACTGAGGTCATAAGCGTGCATCCTGGCCCCATTCAGACGGACATGGCCCAGGATGCCGGCTTGGGGGATATCGCGGAACCACCCGGGCTGGTTGCAGCCGCCATCTTCGATGCCATGGAAAACGGAGACTTCCATGCCTGGCCGGACTCCATGGCCAAGCAGTTCGGCCAGTCTTACTCGGGCTTTGCCCGCGAAGTGATTGAAGCCGATGTATCCGAATCGCCCAACTAGGCCGCCACCACGGAACCCATTTTGCTGGCTGCTCGCCGCATGAAGGCGGTTGATTCGATCACAAGAGCGCATCGACTGGACTTTCGTTGCCCCTAAATAGCATTGCGGCGGGCAAACGGTGTTGGTGCGTCGCCTCAAGCGGTTGGAACATAAGAGAACCGAGACGGCCGACCCTCACGCAAGCGAGAGCGGAATTCTTTGCGCTCACCCAAGCGAAAGATTAAAAGTTTGTCAGCATCATGGGATGCCGTTTGTTTATTGCCAATAACTTGGGTCAACGCTCGGGGACACTTCTTGCAGTTGCGGTAGGCTTCTATTAGTCTAGCTTGCATCTAGGCAACCTCTCTTACGCCTGGTCGGTTGCCGTGTCGGATCGAATGCAGCCACACAATTGCCTAGGAGTGCGGCAGATGAATTCTTGTAGCCACGCTCGCCAGAGCGTGGTCGAAGTCGTCCGTCTGGCGACGTCGTCCACCGTCTGGCGACGGTAGCTACGCATGACGTCCACCGTCTGGCGACGGTGGCTACAGATTTGTATCTGCCGCTCGCCTAAAGCCAATCCCTGCGAATG
>JANSWS010000660.1 GCA_024743355.1 bacterium | reverse complement strand
CGGCAGAGTGTGGGTGCCACGCAAGGCACAAGATCCGCGCCCACCAACCTCGATTCCAGAATCCGAAAGGTATTACTTTCTTGAGGAACGGTATCCGGAATATGGCAATCTGGTACCTCGAGATATCGCGACGCGAGAGATCTTTGATATTTGTGTGAATGAAGGCTTGAGTGTCGAAGCGGACCGTATGTGCGTCTACTTGGATCTGACGCATATTGAACGGAGCGAGTTGGATCGCAAACTGGGCGGCATCCTGGAAATCTATGAAAAGTTTCAGGGTGTCGATCCGCGGGATGTACCCATGAAGATTTTCCCGGCCGTCCATTACTCGATGGGTGGCCTGTGGGCGGACTACAGCAAGAACGCTCAAGGTGGTTTGACCACGGGTGATCCTTCCAACCAAATGACCAACATTCCAGGGCTGTACGCAATCGGAGAGTGCGATTATCAGTACCACGGTGCTAATCGGCTCGGGGCTAACTCCCTGTTGAGCTGTATCTTCTCGGGTTTGTTTGTTGGTCCATGCGTACAGAACTACATGGGTAATCTCAATGGCTCCGCCGCGGATCCCGATGCTTCCATCTTTGAAGATGAAGTCAAGCGTCAGGAAGAGCGGCACACTCTCTTGTTGAGCAGCACGGGTGGTGAAAATCCCTATCTGTTGCACCAGCAATTGGGTGACATTATGACTCGTGCTGCCACGGTGATTCGACGTAACGATCAGATAGACGATGCTTATGCCAAAGTCGCCGAGCTGCATGAAAGAGTCATGAGGTGCTCAATCACGGATACGGGCAGCTGGACCAATCAGAATGTCATCTTTACCAAGGCACTTCAGGATATGTTCCCGCTTGCCAAGAGCATCTTGAAGGGGGCAAGGATGCGGGATGAATGTCGGGGCGCTCACTTTAAACCTGAATTTGCCATGCCCAGTTTGACCGAGACGGATCCGGTTGCCAGGCGGAAGGAGGCCGAGGCATGGTGTGATCGATTCCAACAAAATTGTGACAAGTTTCTGAAGTCTTCGGTCGCGTCATGGAAGGGTGACGAACCCGATATCGTGTACGAAGACGTCGATACTTCACTTATCCCGCCTCGGCCAAGGCTCTATGGACTCGTGGGTGCCGAAGTGATCGATGAAGTTTGGAAAGAGCGACAGGCGAAAAAGACACCGGAAGCGGCGGCCGCCTCCTAGGTGGGCGCTAAAGACCGCAGGCTGGTGGAATGTGCGGCAAGTATCAACGACGGTTTTCTTGGGCGTTGGTGGCCACAATATGCATCGCAGTGTTTCGCGGAATGCTGTGAAAGACAATTCAACGGAAGTTCGGACGAAGACGAACGAAGCAGCTTTTGACAGTGAGACCACTTGAGGGTTGAGATGAGCACAGCGGAAAAGACTAGCGAAGCCAATGGATCTGCCTCGCGAAGCCATCAGAAGATCAATGTCCGCATCTTGCGGCAGGACGGTCCCGGCCAGCCTTCCTACTGGGAACGTCACCAGGTTGACTACGAAGAGAACATGAACGTGATCAGTGTTCTGCAACGCATCGCCGCGAACGCGACCACGGTGGAAGGCAATCGTGTGTCTCCGGTGGCTTGGGATTGTGGCTGCTTGGAAGAGGTTTGCGGTTCATGCACGATGGTCATCAATGGTCGGGTCCGCCAAAGCTGTTCCGCTCTGGTGGATCGGCTTTTGGAGGAGGGCGGTAGTGAAATTGAATTACGCCCGATGACCAAGTTTCCCGTGATCCGTGATTTGATGGTGGATCGTTCCCGACTGTTCCGGTCTTTGGAGCGAGTGCAGGCTTGGGTTCCCGTTGACAGCTACTACGATATGGGCCCCGGTCCGCGTCAATCTCGGGAAGAGCAAGAAGAAAGCTATCCGCTCAGTCAATGTATGAGTTGTGGTTGCTGTCTGGAGGCCTGCCCACAGTATCAAAAAATTGAAATACAACGTCGTCCTGGAGAGACCGATCAGGAATTTGAAGAACGCAAGTTGAAGGCTTACGACCACGCCTTTTTGGGGGCTGCCGCCATCAGCCAAGCGGTTCTGTTCAATTCCAACCCGACGGGTAAGAGCCTCAAAGAAGAACGCATGCAGGCGCTTTCTGGACCAGGCGGTGTGCATGCCTGCGGTAACGCTCAAAACTGCGTTGCCGTGTGTCCGAAGGAAATCCCCCTGACGACCTCCATCGGCAAGGCCGGTCGAGCCGCCACCGTTCACTGGTTGAAGAAGCTGTTCGACCGCTAAGCAGCCGTAGCCACGCTCGCCAGAGTCCGTAGCTACGCTCGCCAGAGCGTGGTCGAGTTCTTTCCACATAACCGTAGCCACGCTCGCCAGAGCGTGGACAAAACGGAGCGACGTATTATCCACCGTCTGGCGACAATCCACCGCCTTGTGACGATCCACCGTCTGGCGACGGTAGCTACAATTGTTTTGATCTGCCTCTCGCCCAAGCAGTCCGCGATTTCGGCAGAACAGTTGAACTCGGCCACATAACCGTAGCCACGCTCGCGAGATTCCGTAGCCACGCTCGCG
>JANSWS010000769.1 GCA_024743355.1 bacterium | reverse complement strand
AATCGCTTGTTCCCGGGAAATCTTCTCCCAGGCAATAAAGACAACGTTTCCATTAGGCAGTAGCTCAAAGTCGTGGTGCTGCAACTGCCATTCGTCCGCATATTTGAAATCCCAGAGTACCTGACTGTCCCAGTCGACCTTTTGGATACGACCAGCGGATCCGCGAGCATCGAATAACTCTGTCTCGGGCACGTTTGACATCCGCATCAAACTCCCATCTGGCAGCAGATAGGCGTTGAAGCCTGGGCCATCAAAGGTCCATTGATGCAAAATCTGTCCCTGTGCATCGATGAGATATGCGAACTTGCTGACAAGTGGCGCTACCAATGTCAGCGTATCGGACTTGGGTGCAACGGCAGCGTTGTCTGTCTGGATGCGCTCTGCCAAGGCACTTTCTTGGCCGAGCAGTGTTTGTGTTCCGAGAGGAGGCATGCCAAAAAGAAGGCACCAACCCGTGAAAGACAACAGAAAAGCTGAACGGCACTGAGGCAGGAGATGCATGAGGGGGCTCTTTGGTCGTGCGAATGAAGGGAATTCCGAAGCACAGCTGTCGCCGACTGATTATAGGGCAATCCAGTTGCGTTGGCGGAGGTAGCAGACTCGATCCTGCCATGGGTCCCGGCTTGTTCCCCCCGAAACCATTCAGGCAGTATCCATCCGCTGTGGGAATTCTACCAGCAACGCGGCCGCGAGCGTGGCCATGGCGAACTAAGTTCCTAATGAATTGACTGTGCAGGTGCAGCTGGCTGTGGCCACCAGTTTCTGCCGTTGGTCGAGTATTCGGCACTCAACAAAGCCGATCCGCAGTCCCCGTTGCACGATATTGGCTTCCGCCTTGAGACGTGCTTTTTTTACCGGTCGTATGTAGCAGGTTTTCATTTCTACTGTCGCAAAGCTTTGTTGGTCCTGCAGAGTTCTGCCAAAGGCAATGCCAGTCGCAGCGTCGGCTAGCAAAGCGATGACCCCTCCATGCACGAAGCCCATGGGATTATGCATACGCTGGTCAACGTTCAAGTAAACGATGGCCTGACCGTCTGTACCGGGTTGCACTTCCAAGCCCATTAGCTGACTAATGGGAGCCCAAGCGAAAATATCCGGGCGTTCGCTTGGCGATTGGTCGCTATCCGGTGCAGCCGGAACGTTCATGGGAAGTCCATCGAGTTGCAGGCAAGGTCTACACGCTGGACTAGGAGCTTTGCAGCTTCACACAAGTCCTGGTTACCGGTTAGTGTAGCAGCCGGGGCAAATAGGAGCTGCGTCAGCCGATGGAGGCTGCTGGCGGGTTCGACGAATTCGGCAGGCTAGCCGCGGATGATATTGGCCGCAGCTCATGCCGAAAAACAGAGATGCAGAACTACAGAGATTCAACTAAGTTCGCCGCTTACGGCAACGCTGTGCAGCATTT
>JANSWS010000540.1 GCA_024743355.1 bacterium | reverse complement strand
CGACGACCAATCACCATGAGTTGCAACCTGCCCCGGAGGATTTCCAATCCAGGCGCCAGTCGGCGGGAGAGAAGCAACAAGGTTGACCACAAGTCGAACCGAGGCATCCCTGGGTGTAGGCATGGCACTCGCCATCGGTGCACCCACTGGGGAAGTAGCAAGTCCACCGCCACCCAGTTTTTAGCCCAGTCTATACTCACAGTGTATCCGCGGAGTGGTACGCAAATGAAAATTTTAGTTCCCACCGGTCGATGATCCAGTTTGCGGTGATCCAGCCTGCGGAGCAGGTGGAGGAGAACCAAACAATCCCGGAAGTTTGATTCCCTGTCCCCGAAAGATTTGCTCTCCGATACCCAGAATCGCTTTCTCCGGCGACTCCTGGGGCGGTTGTTGATTTGGCGTTGGAGACTGGGTCCCCTCCCCTGGATTGCCGAGCAATTTTTCCAGGCCTCGATTCAAGCCCTGATTCAGGAAGCCCAGGGCCGCGTTTTCCGCGGTTTTTCGCCCCAGCTGCCCCAGCAACTGTGTGTCAACGCTGGGGTCGGTCATGGTCCCATCGACGGGAAATTGCAAGGACTGCCCCTTCAGTCCAGCCAGATAGGGACTCTTGTCCGCCCAGTCGTCGGGAATTGGCATGGTTGCCATCAATTCGAGTCGACCGTCCACGTAAACACCTCCACTGGTGGAGACCGTTGCATCGCCAATTCGTGCTTGCAGGTTATCGTGACTGACTTTGCCATCCCGCATGGCGAAGTTAATGCGTTGTTCCGGCATATCCAACCAGATTTTTTGGGTGCTGCTGACAGCCCGTGTGAAATCTTGTTTGCGGATGGCCTCTATCTGTTTCACAATCCCGATGATTTGGTTGGAAAAGGGCCCGGGTCCCACACTCGCATTATGAATCACCAGCTGCCCGACAATGCTTTGCTTGGCCGGTTCATAGGGGCGGAGAAGCGCTTCGTTCAGAGTCAAGCTCAGCCTGCCATCAACGCTGGTCGCATCAGCCATCAGCGGGTTGACATATTTGAGCCAATCGTTGCACATCTGCTGTGTAATCTGCACATTGTCCAAGACGGTCATCGGCTGTTGCGTGAGAACCAAATCGTCCGCGGTCAGATCGCTTTGCAAGTCCCAGCGGAGAGCACCTCCGTTGACCGGGATTTCAGCCGCCGACTTCAATTGCCCGGCGACAATTTCGACGGGAACGTCCGCCGCCCCCAAGGGGATTCCAATGACGGAAGCTTGTTGCCAGCCAAGCCGAGTTGCAGCATTGAGGCCTGCCAATGGGCTGAGATCACCTGAATCACTGCTTTGCCAAGTCAACTGAATAGGTGCGGTTTGCTTTCCAACCAACATCACCTCGCCGCCGGTATAGGGAGTCAACTTATTGGATAGCGTCTGGCAATCGTAAATGGCTTGACCGTTCATGTTGGCCTGCTGATTTTCATCACTTGATCGATAAGCCAAGGTCCCGGTGTAATTGAGCCAGGGAGTTTGTAGCTTCATGCTGGAAAGATCGATGGCGTTATCCGCAGCTTTCCAGGTTCCTTCCAAGGATGCCGTTAGCGTCGGCTCCTGCCATAAAGTCTCCGGCTGGGTTTGGTCCGTACTCTTGGACATCAGGACCAGATTACTTCCATTCACCAGAACGCTCACTCCAGCGGCCTGAGATGATATTTGCCAAGCCAGCTCTCCTTCACACCGACCATTCGCACTGATTGCCAGCTCGGATGCGGAAGGCGATGCGGCAGAAATCAAACTAGAGCTTCCGGAATTCGAATTTTGCATCAGCCGCCCAAGATCCATGATGAATCGGGCTCGACCGGTTCGTCCTTCAGCACCTTGTGGCGTGGCGTAGTCCTGGGCAATCAGTGATACCGACGAACTTGTCAACTCCAGAGATTCAATCACAGTTCGAGTCAAAGCATTGGTATCGATGCGTCCTTTGAAGTTACCGACAACGCGGGGTTCGGAGAAACTTAACTGTGGTGTCACCACTTGAATGGGCTCACCGTTCCAGTTTGCGGCATGCAGTTCCAGATGCTGCATATCCAGCAGCCCGTTGGCCGCCAATTGCAATTTCCCATTTACCGACATCTCCGCAGGCTCATCAAGCCAAGCGTTGCCGCGCCGGAGGCAGCGGGCTAAATCGGCATGAACGTCCAGCCGAAAGGCAGCGGGCTGAACAGCAGCCGATGCTTGCGGATCCAGGCTAAGCGGCTCGTTGAGGTCGAATACAAGACGTTCTTCTTGGGACTGCAACGTCAGGCTTGCATTCTGAATCCACTTCGGAGAGGTATCCTGAATACCGATACGGGCCAAAAACCTGCCGTCCCAGGCAGATTCTTCGATCTGCTTTCCATTGGAAATGCCAATAGCGAGCGGCGTCGACTTGAACGTGCCTTCGGCCGCCACCAATTGCTCACTCTCCATATTCCACCGTGCATTCAGTTGGGCACTGCCCTGCATATTCGAGATCGGCACCTCCACCCAATCGCTCAGACGTTGCCGCAACAACGAGAAATCGACCCTACCAACGATATTTCCATTCTCGATCGTTCCACCAGCTTCCAACTCGGCGAAATCCGCTTGCACCAGCGCCTCCATGCGTGGCCCCTGTTCCGTCTGGCTAGCAGCCAGCTGAAGCTTAAGGGCATCCTTCCACTGCAATGACTGACCGTTGGCTACCGCGGATAAGTCGCTCAGTTGCAGCCAAGCTGAATTGCTGGCCTGACCAACTTCATTCAGAGCTTGTTGAATCTCGAATTTGGCAACGCCGCTATTGAGCTGCATTTCGTCTTTCAATGGCAACAGACTCTCAGCTGCCACCGCCAAGCGAGCCAGGTCGACAGCACCCGAAGCCTGAAGGGTCGCACCGGAAAGAAATGGCTCTGCAGCAGTCGGAACGACAATCGGCCAAGGGACCGTCGCCTTGGCAGTTGCCGTCGCGAAATCACATGCCAACTGGGTGTCGTCAATCTGCAACAATGACTTCGATAGTTGGCAATTGGCTTGACCTGTGAGCCGGCTCAACAGCGCAGGCTGTTCACCTACTAATTGGGGCGCGACCAGCTTTAAATCACGACCTTCCAAACCGTTAAACTGAACCCGCCATTCGTTTTCATCCACAATCGTTCCAGCCAAAATCGCGGAAACGGTTCCATGGACTTCATCGACTTCTATCTCGGGTAAACGGGCGTGCACAACATGCCAAAACTGCAATGGCACTCGATCCAATTTGGCGCGAACCTGCAGCCTTGGTCTTGATTCACGGGCTCCCTCGGATTGTTGTTCCATCGAGACCTGACGAACTTCCGCGGCAATGACCCCTGGCTGAATACTTGACTGCCCCGATACTTCCGACAACGTGATCTGTGCTTCGATGGGTCCGACCATCTGCTGGGCATCGGGAAGCGTGGCTGTCATCTTGGGTACACTGACGACCCATTGCTCTGGTCGACCGGACTCCATCAGCAGAACTTTGGCGTCGAGAACTTCGATGGTACCACGGGTCGTTGCCGAAGAGCTTGGCGAGGGTTCTCCGGGCTCGTTAGCCCAGCGTTCCAGCAAGGGTTGCAGGGCTTGTTCGAGATTCGTGGTGCCTTGATGAGCGACGATGGCTGCGTCCAATTCTTTGATCGTCACCAGTCCGATATCCGACGCATTCAGCAACCAGTGGAAGACACCCTTCTGCGTTTGCACCTGACCGATCCGCGCCAACAGCGTTCCATCGGCATCCTTAACCGCGAGCCCGCTTGCCGCGATCGGAGCAAACCAACCGGCGTCAACCTTTTCTATCTCAACTTGAAGAGGTGCAAGCCCGGCGAATTGCTGGATGGCAGCATTGAGCACACTCTTTTGTGTCGCCAGCCTCGGTAAAAAAATCAAGAACAGAACGCATGCTAAGGCTACGCCGAACCCCAGCATGCGAAGCTTGCTAGGCCTTCTTTTTTTGCCTGATCGCTCGACACTGCCAACTTTCCCTGTTTGCGACATGGCACCCTCATTGCTTGGGCCAACATCCATTGGCCTTCATCCTTGACAAACGATCGATAGACTCCCGGGGAGCTTGGATTCTCGCAATACCTTGCTCAGACCGCCAGATCGAATTCGGCTCCCTGTCCGCGCGAGAGCCGCCATCGAACGCCCAAAAGGGACAATAGGGGCAGAATGGACAATAGAGGCAAGAGGCGCCCAGGGGGCAACTAGGGGGGGGGGGGGCACCGGGACGGTTGGTCGCTT
>JANSWS010000656.1 GCA_024743355.1 bacterium | reverse complement strand
GTGGTGGTGATGGAGCCAGGTGCCGTGCTGGAGATATCGCGTCCAGCATCGAGCGTCACGTAGCCGCCGAGAGTGGTCGTCGCCTGATTCAGCTGAACGTCGCGGTCGGCGTTGATGTCAACCTTGATGGTGGCGGCCGTTTCGGTGGAAGTCATCAGCGCGCCGTTGACGATCACATCGCCGTCGGTGCCCGAGGCATCACCGTCCTGGGCGGTCAACGTAATGACGCCGCCCTCGCCCATGATGGTGGGATCGTTGGTTGTGCCTCCTACCGCATTGATCGCACTGGTGGTCAGATTGCCGTTAGCCGCCAGAATGCTGATGGCGCCCGCATCGCTATCTAAGTTGCTGGCGGCGTTGTTCAGTCCGCTACTATTGAGCGCGGCCGCTAAAGTGACACCGCCACCCGCATTGAGGGTGATGTTGCCCGAGTCCTCGTCGAGCTTGTCTGCGGTGGTGGTAATGGAGCCAGGTGCCGTGCTGGAGATGTCCCTCCCGGCATCGACCGTCACATAGCCGCCCAGAGTGGTCGTGGCCTGATTGAGCTCGACATCTCGGTCGGCGTTGATGTCGACTTTGATGGTGGCTGCCAGCTCGGTGGAAGTCATAAGCGTGTCGTTGACGATCACATCGCCGTCGGTGCCCGACGCGTCGCCGTCCTGGGCGGTCAGCGTAATCACCCCGCCCTCACCCATGATGGTCGGGTCGTTGGTAGCGCCTCCGACCGCGTTGATGGCGGCCGTAGTCAGATTGCCATTGGCGGCCAGAATGCTAACGTCTCCGGCATCGCTATCGAAGTTGTTGGCGGCGTTGTTCAGTCCGCTGCTATTGAGCGCGGCCAACAGACTAACACCGCCACCCGCGTTGAGGGTGATGTTGCCCGAGTCCTCGTCGAGCTTGTCTCCGGTGGTTGTGATGGAACCGGCAGCGGTACTGGAGATATCGCGTCCAGCATCGACGGTCACGTAGCCGCCTCGCGTGGATACGGGCGCCTGTAAGCGAACATCGCGAGCGGAATCGATACTTACCTTGGTTGTGCTAAGCAGTTCGGTGGATGTGCGTATCGAGGCGTTGATTGTTATGTCACGTACTGGCGACAGGATGTGGGACATGCCGAGACCGACGGAAGTAAGGTCAATCTCAATGCCGGCCAGTGCATCTGCCGGTGTCAGCGCAAGTTGAATCGTGTTTGCATCGATAACAATCACCGAGTATTCGGTGCCGTCATTAAGTGGAGCGATATCCGCGGCAGCCGCCTCAACACCGTGGCTGTATTCGACCCGTTCTCCATCTAGCAGCCCGTGGCCGACCCATGTGATCTCATTTGTGAGCAGGTCCACGTCGACGTTGGGGTCGAAGGTGAGTGGTGGAACGGTGCTATTCGCATCCAGAGTTATCAGTCCGCCTTCGTCGTCCGGAATGCCATCACCGGGCGATGCGTCATCGCCACCTTCAGCATCCAAAAAGGCGGTTACTCCCAGAGTGATACTTCCGTTCAGCGTGATCAATGAAATGTCACCGCCCGCTCCCGGCAATAGAATCGCGCCGCCATCGACGTCGATGCCACTCGTGTCAATGGAGCCCTGAAGATTTAAATCTCTTCCCGCCTGTAGAGCAACCAAGCCTGAATCTTCGTCCGATTGAAGTCCTTGAGTATTGATTTCTCCCGCGACTGTACTTTCGATATTGCCATCGGCGGAGATTTGCAGACTGTTACCTACTGTCTGCAGTTGCCCTTCAATAGTGACATTTCCGCCGACTAGCAGCGACAAGCTACCGTTTGTGGGCGAATCCGGTAGTTGGATGGCATTACTGAACACGACATTCAAATCGATGTCGGTGAGTGGGTTGGCATGGTTGTCCAATATTTGAATGTCGAGCGCGTCACCCGGGTCCAAAAACAGGGAGCGGTCGACGCGAAGCTGATTAGTACCGGCACCTGTTATGCCTGCAGGCGGAGGTGGGCCGGCGTTGTTCCAAACGCCTCCATCCAATTCGAAAACCAGTTCATCAGCTACACCATCTAACGAAATATCCAGCTCTGATGTCCCGCCGACATTGTTGAAGTCCGATAGTTCGAGTGCATCCACACCATCGAAGGCGAAACTAGCGTCCAGCATGCGACGTGCTTCGAGACGTCGGAAGCGGAACGAAGGCGCGCGACGGTTCTCGATTTGCATGGCTTCAATCAGTGCCAAGCGCGAAGCCTGAACTTCTTTGCGGCGTTTTTCTACTGAAATTCGCCGAGTCCCGCTCATGGAGCGCAAAAATGCAGCGACCCGCGAAGTTAGCTTACTCATCAGTGCGTGTGCCTTGAGAATTCGATCGTCATTGCAAACCACCTGAACAGGCAGTTGCGGCTAACCATAAATAGGTCCCTAGCGTCCAGCTTAATTGCCGGCCGGAGACGTTGGAATACTGTAAGAGTCGATGTCCTCAACCCGTAGTTCCCTTTCAGGCTACCGTAACAACCGGTTTTTTCCGAAAAATTGTTCAATTTTACCCAGCTTATGCCGATACCATGCCTTAAGCTTTGGCGGAGGGTATAAGGCTTTTATGATATGTG
>JANSWS010000080.1 GCA_024743355.1 bacterium | reverse complement strand
TTCAAGATCTCGATGATCTGATGGATAGCTTGGCGCAAAGCAAGTCTCAGATGATGTGCCAGGAATGCCAGGGAATGGGTTGCCAGAGTTGCATGATGGGAAGCATGCCGGGGCAGATACCCGGTATGGGCATGGGCGAAGGACAAGGTGCTGGTGACCGCCCGGAATCGGAAAACGAAGTCGACTTCTTCGATTCCCAGGTTCGTGATCAAATGCGTCGCGGAGAAATTGTTGATGGTGGCAAAGTCGGCGGAGAAAATAAGAAGGGTATGACCCAAGTCGACGTGCAAGCAGCGGTTTTGACGTCGCTTTCCGAGGAGCCTGAACCGCTCGATGACGTGCCCTTGCCGAAAACGCAGCGCGAACACGCGAGGTCCTATTTCAACGCCATTCGCGAGGGTAAGTAGTACCGAGCCACTTCGGTCAATTTCCGAACTCGGTCGATGCCGCCCGCTTCCAAATTCAGCATGCCGCTGCCTGCGGTACTTGGCCGTTAATTTTTGGGTCGAAGACCTTTACCATTCGTTTGCGGCTGGCCTTAGGAAGAGAAACCAAGAATTTGATCCGAAGCTTGGCACCCCTTACGCTTTCCTACGAGGAGTTGTCTTGAAAAATCTGGTAGGCTTCATTGGCGGAGGCCAGATGGCTACCGCTCTCGCTTCTGGCGCTGTGGATGCGGGGTTTTTGCGGCAGGAACAGATTGCATTTGCAGAGCCCAATCCGCACAGGCAGCAAGCGCTGTCTACTCGGTTCCCTGCTTCGCTCATATGCTCTCAAGCGGCGGAGCTGACATCATCTTGCGAGCGTTTGGTTCTGGCGGTAAAGCCCCACATTCTAAAATCGATCGCGCAAGACTTGGCCGCACTCATTAACGACCAGCAGTTGATTATTTCAATCGCCGCCGGAATCTCACTGGAATCCCTGCAGTCCATGTTGCAGAGCCAACGCGTGATCCGAGTCATGCCAAATACTCCTTGTCAAGTCGGAGTGGGAGCATCGGCGATGTCCGTGGGCAAATCGGCTTTCCCCGAGGATGTGGAGTGGACGCAGAAGCTGATGAGTTCCGTCGGGATCGTCGAGGAAGTTTCCGATGATTTGATACACGCAGTTACTGGAATTGCAGGCTCGAGTCCGGCCTATTTGTACATGGTGATTGAAGCCTTGAGCGATGGGGGAGTTGCCCAGGGACTGGCTCGCGACACAGCCACACGATTGGCGGCTCAGGCCGTGCTGGGAGCTGCCAAGATGGTTCTTGAGACCGACTTGCATCCGGGGGTTCTCAAGGACCAGGTTACCAGTCCCGGAGGAACCACTATTGCAGCCCTGAGAAAGCTCGAAGCCTGCGGCGTGCGTAGCGCTTTTATGGAAGCGGTAGCTGCAGCCGCCGACCGAAGTCGCGAGATGGGGTAGTCATTCAGCTGCCGCATGGATAGCGAACCTACGTCCGTCTTATCTCGTTGGCGAAGTGAGTGCCGATGAAAATTGTGGTGATGGGAACAGGCCCTTTTGCCGTTCCAACTTGTCAAGCCTTGTTGGACATGCCAAAGCATCAGATCCGTTTGGTGGTGACGCGTCCACTGGCAGAACCTAGGCCCAAGAAGCTGCCTCCGCGGCCGGTTTTTGAGTGGGCTACCGCAGCCGGGCTGCCCATTTTTGAACCACAGGACATCAATGACGCCTCGTCCATGGATCGATTGCGGGAAATCGATGCGGATCTGTTCTTCGTCTGCGACTACGGCCAGATTCTTTCCCAGGCCTGTTTGTTCACGACCAGGCTGGGAGGGATCAATTTGCACGGGTCTGTCTTGCCGCGTCATCGTGGTGCAGCGCCCGTACAATGGACCATTCTGCGGGGTGACGCCGAGGCGGGAGTCACCGTAATCCACATGACTCCCAAATTGGATGCCGGTCCATCCCTGGCGGTGGCGACCACATCGGTCAAAACCGACGAAACCTCCGAGCAATTGGAACCGCGTCTGGCACAGTTGGGAGTGAGTGCTTCTCTGAAGGCCATAGAGCTCCTTGAGCATTGGGATGGACACTCCGAGATCGGCGCACTGCAAGACAAGGCACAGGTAACCCGCGCGCCACGCTTCAGCAAAGCAGATGGTCAACTCGATTTTCGCCTGCCAGCCGACTATTTGGTAAGGCTGATCCGTGCCTGCCAGCCCTGGCCGGGCACGTTTGCCGAGCTTCATCGCCCCGCAGCCAAGGGCGTCATGCGGGTCAAGCTGCATGCCGCCCGCCACACGACTCTACAGTCGCCAGCACAGCTGGCGCCCGGGGACGCCTGGGCGACAACCAGCCAGCAGCTTCAGCTGGACTGGCCAGAACCTTGGGATAAGTTGATCGCAGTAGCTACTGGCCAGGGCACCTTGCTGATCCGCAGTTTGCAACCTGCGGGGAAACGTGAAATGCAGGCTGAGGAGTTCCTTCGTGGTTACCCACTGTCTTCCGGCTGTCACTTCTTGTTGCCGGAAATCCAGCTTCCCATGCTGACAGAAGCTTAGCCCAAGCCCCCGTAACCACGCTCGCCAGAGCGGGGTCGACGTCCTACCCGTAGCCACGCTCGCCAGAGTGTGGTCGAAGTTGTCGACGCTCGCCAGAGCGTGGTCGAAGTCGTCCACTGTCTGGCGACGGTGGCTACCAAATTTTCCTATGCCGCTCGCCTTAGACGAGCAAGCAAGGGAGTTGTTAATCGACGGAGAGCATTTTACGTTCGCATCGCCTTGGATTCCTCTTGCTCGATCATGCGTCCCAAGATCTCCCGCAAATCTATCTGTGGCTTCCACCGGGGATAGTGTGCCTGGAATTTGCGGAGATCGCTTATGTAGCAGATGTGGTCGCCAATTCGATGCTGCGGCGCGTACTCATAATGCACGCGGTAGCCGCCGATGTCTTCGATCATTTGCATGCACTCTAAAATCGAAGCTGCATTTCCTCGCCCGCCACCCAAGTTGTAGACCTCTCCGGGGCGAGGAGCCTGAGAATAACACTCCAGTGCGGCTACAACGTCGGTGCTGTCGAGTTGATCACGCACTTGCTTTCCACCGTAGCCAAAGACGGTGTAAGGTTTATTGCTTACGGCGACATGCACCAGGTAAGACAGAAAGCCGTGCAATTCCACGCCAGCATGCCCAACGCCGGTCAAGCATCCACCCCGAAAGACTCCGACCTTCAATCCGAAGTAGCGTCCGTACTCCTGGGCCATCAAGTCCGCAGCTGCTTTTGAGGCTCCAAATACCGAATGCGTGGTGCGGTCGATGCGGCAGTCTTCCGCGATTCCCTGCCAGTCTTCTTCTCGGGCGTACTCCCATCGAGTCGCCAGTTCCTTCAACGGCAACTCGTTGGGGGCATCACCATAAACCTTGTTGGTACTCAGATGACAAACTACCGCTTCCGGAGCGAACTGGCGAACGCACTCCAGGATATGCATTGTCCCGCCAGCATTGACCTGGAAGTCCAGCATGGGGATGTCTCGGGCCTTGTCATGCGAAGGTTGCGCGGCGCAGTGAATCACCAATTCAAAGGCGTTGTGGGCAAACAAATCCTGCATTGCTTCGAAATTGCGAATGTCCAACGCATGATGGCGGAAACGTTGGGTTTCACGCAGCAGTCGCTCAAGATTTGTCTGAGTGCTGCCCGCGGCCCCGAAAAAGACAGCTCGCATGTCATTGTCGACGCCTACGACGTCGGCGCCCAGCTGGTCCCAATGACGTACCGCAGCCGAACCAATCAAGCCGCTGCAACCCGTGACCAAGACCTGCATTTCCGCCAATTCCAATCCTGTTTGACCTACACCGGCATAAATGCCGCGACATCCCAGTGGACATAAAATGGCATTGCCACTGTCAACTCAGTTTTGCGTGGGCATGTCAGACGTCTAGAATAAAACGCATTGCTGAGGATAAACGTTCACCCGCAAAAAGCCAGTAGCATCCGAACATTTCGACGCTTCGACTGGCGGCTTATTTCCGGCATTTTGGGAGCGGTAGCTTTGGAGCCGTTATTTCGGTTTGGGAGCTGACCCAAAAGAATCGCGGCGAACGCCAGAGCGGCAAAGTTAATAAGTTAAAAGCGCCCAATGCCAAATTGGCTCTCCATAGCGGCATCTGCGGAAAGCGACATGCTGATGGTCCAATGAACACAAGCAGTACCGACTTGTGCAGTGCTTCACCACCCAACCTTGAGGTCTGAGACAACCGTGAAGAAGAAGCAGCCCAGCTCAGCTCGGGCATGGACGTTCCGCCTGCTTGCAGTGTTGCTTGGACTGTTGCCGTTCCTAGCGTCAGAGATGTTGTTGCGCGCATTGGATTTGCCGCGACGTCCCCCCGCAGCGGATCCATTCGTTGACTTGGGAAATCTCAAGCGGCTTTTCGAGCCCGATCCCAACGATGCCACTTTATTGCGGATTGCGCCGGAGCGTCTGAACCTTTTCCGGCCGGCACAATTTCGACGCGATAAGTCGCCAGAAGCCATTCGCGTTTTTGCTTTGGGAGGCTCGACAACACAAGGCGAGCCCTACAGCACGGAAACCGCCTTCCCAGCATGGTTTGAGCTGTGTTTGCGAAATGCCACGCAGCGCGATGTGGAAGTGGTGAACTGTGGAGGCTTGTCGTACGCAAGCTACCGCGTTCTGGCCATTCTGCGAGAAGTGCTCAACTACCAGCCGGATCTGATTGTCGTTTACACGGGGCACAATGAATATCTAGAGCGTCGGAGCTACGCGGGTTATGACCCCGAATCGGCCGGCTCGTATGCGATGGGACGATTGTCACAGCTGCGTGTCGTTCAACTGGCCAAGCTTTGGATCGGCAAAGACGGTTCGAGGCCGCCGCCTGCGGTCGAGTCACCAACCAAGTTGGCTGCCGAAGTCGATGCGCTGCTCGACTACCAAGGTGGTTTGGAAGATTATGTGCGTGGCGATCCCCCTCATGCCGCGGTACGGGATCATTTTCGCTGGAACATTCAGCAGATGGCAGACGAATGCCGTCGGGCAAGCGTTCCGCTGGTAATGGTTCGTCCGGTAAGTAATCTGCTCGATTGTCCTCCCTTCAAATTTACGGAAAAACCAGGCTTGGATGCATCGGTGTTGGCGGAATTTCGAAGCGCATGGCAAACGGCCCGCGATGCGGAAGATGCGGCTCAGGCCAAGCTGGCCGCGGAACGTGCACTGGAGATCGATCCGGAGCACGCCGGATTGAATTATATGTTGGGCCGCCTCCATTTTGCCGCAGGCGATTACGAGCAAGCGCACAGCTACCTCTTGAAAGCCAAAGACAATGACGTGTGTCCCTTGCGAGCCTACAGTGATATTGCCGAGGCTGTATCCGACTTGGCCAAACGTTACCAACTGACGTGCGTCGACGCGGAGGAGTTGTTTCAAGAACGCAGTCGTCATGGAATTGTCGGTGACCAATGGCTGGTGGACCACATTCATCCATCTGTGGAAGGACATCAATTGCTGGGAATGAAGATTGCCGAACAGTGTTTCGCCAGTGGGCTGCTAGCGGTGCAAAATCAGGTTTGGGAGAAGCAAATGGAATCGCAATTTCGCGAGCGACTCGCTGAACTGGGCGAAGACTACTTTCATCGGGGAAAGCAGCGTCTTGAGGGCCTAATGCTTTGGACGCAGGGACGAGCTAGAAAAGTCCGCCCGGGGGCTGTGCCCGGCAATTAGAGCTTGGCATGCCACAGTTCCTGCCGTATCTTGCCAGTTTGGAACGCTGCAATCGCGAAGGGCCCTAACGACGCGGAAAAGCTAAACGACGTGAAAAGGCAGGTGCAGGGGCCGCGTTGTCCGAAGTAACCCGATGGATACCTTTACTTGTAATCTAGCCGCCGACCCGACGAATGAGCTGCGTCTGGTGGTATCCAAGCCTAGAAATTTGTTGGACTGGTGCGTCTATGCCACGTGATTTTCTCAACGGCTGTAAAGACTACTACGATGTGATTGTCATTGGCAGTGGTTTGGCGGGCATGACCGCTGCAAACATTCTCGGCAGGGCGGGCCACCGCGTGCTGCTCTTGGAGCAGCACTACAAATTGGGAGGCTTGGCCACCTGGTTTCGCCGTCCCGGTAGCCACATTTTCGATATCTCCTTGCATGGTTTCCCTGCTGGGATGCTCAAGAGTTGCAAAAGATATTGGAACGAAGATATCGCATCTTCGATCGTACAGCTGAAGAACATTCGCTTCGATAACCCCATGTTCTCGTTGACGACTACCTTCAACCGCGAAGACTTCACCCGTCTACTCACCGGCAGGTTCGGAATTGAAGAAGCTACCGTCAAGGGTTTCTTTGACACTGCGCGTCAAATGAATTTTTATGACGATCAGCAAATGACGACGCGTGAATTGTTCGACAAATTTTTTCCCGGCCGAGAGGATATCGTTCGGCTGTTGATGGAGCCCATCACCTACGCGAATGGTTCGACGCTCGAAGATCCCGCCATCACTTACGGGATTGTGTTCTCCAACTTTATGGCCAAGGGCGTCTACATTTACGAAGGCGGAACGGACGATTTAGTCGCCAAGATGCAGAAGGAACTGACGAGCAATGGCGTTGACTACAGAATTCGCTGCGATGTTTCACGAATCTTCGTTGGCTCCAAAGGCGTAGAGGGCGTGGAGGTCAACGGGCGGACGATTCGTTGTGGGAACGTGGTTAGCAATTCCAATCTCAATGCGACGATCTTCAATCTGGTAGGCAAAGAAAAATTCGACTCCGACTTCGTTGAGCAGGCTCAGCAGGTGCGGCTGAATAATAGCAGCACTCAGGTATACATGGCCATTAAGGAAGGAGTTGAAATCGACGAGAGCACGGGCGACTTGCTGTTCAGTTCAACCGCTCCGCTGTTTCGCACGGAAGCCTTGCTAAGCCGCGACATTACCAGCCGCACTTTTAGCTTCTACTACCCCAGAACACGGCCTCATTACAAACGCCGCTTTGCTATCGTCAGTAGTACGAACGCCAGGTACGAAGACTGGGCCGACCTCTCTGAAGAGGATTATCAGGCAAGCAAGCAGGATCTAATTGAAACAACCTTGGATGCGTTGGAAAAGTATGTTCCAGCCATTCGCGACAAGGTCGATGTCGTGGAAGCAGCCACACCGAAGACTTTCAAACACTACACCAAGCATCTTTCTGGCGCGAGTTTTGGTACGAAATTCGAAGGCTTGGCTGTCAGCCGTGCGTTGCCCGAACAAGTACCGGGTCTGTTTCATGCCGGAAGTGTCGGCATCATCATGTCGGGCTGGCTGGGTGCCATTAATTACGGAGTCATCGTGGCCAACGATGTTGACCAGAGATTGGGCAAGGCACAGCTTGCGGCTCCAGCCCCAAGCGCTCTGCCCATGTCGACTTAGGGATTTTCGCGGTTCGCACTGCTTGTCAGCCACGGATCAGCGGTTCTTCTTCAGCTGAGACCCGTACGGTCTCCCATCGGGCTCAGCGACGTCTAAAACTGAATTTTGTCGAGCTTCAGAGAACTGGATTCATGGATTCTAACAGCAAGCAACAAGAGATCCTTTCGCAGATACCTCATCGTCCGCCAATGCTGCTGGTCGACGCGATTCTGGAACAAACAGAAAACGAGATCCGCTGCCAAAAGACTTTTCGGGCCGACGAGTTTTTTGTTCAAGGGCACTTTCCCGATTTTCCGCTGGTGCCGGGAGTGATCCTCTGTGAATGTGCGTTGCAAAGCGGAGCGATACTGCTGGCCAGCAAAACGCCCAAGACGAATGCAGTGCCGGTTGCAACCCGTTTAGATGCGGTGAAGTTCAAGCAAATGGTGCGACCGGGAGATACGATAGAAATCCATGTGTTTCTGACCGATGTTGTATCGACCGCCTACTTTCTCAGTGGCAAAGTCAGCGTGGCAGGCAAATTGGCTGCACGCTTGGATTTCGCCTGCACCGTTACTCCACCCCGCTAACCCATTTCAGGACTGAAATGACGATGGACTTCTTGCAAATGGCGGGTCGTAGAATAGCCGTATTTGGAGTGGCCAACAAAAAGAGCGTTGCGTTTCAAATTGGACGCTTGCTTGAAGAGGCTGGCGCGGAAGTCGTTTACATTGTCCGCAGCCCCGCTAGGAAGGAACAGTTGGCCAAACTGCTGGCTAACAGAGCCGTCTATGTTTGTGATGTCGAACACCAAGCTGAGATTGACGCTCTGCAAAAGCAACTCAGTCAGGACTACGATGGCTTCTACGGATTTGTGCACGCCATCGCCTTTGCTGATTACAGTGACGGCATGCATCCATTCCACGAGACGACTCGCAAGCAATTTCTGCAAGCGGTGGACATCAGTTGCTTCTCTTTGATCGCCCTATCCAACGCGCTTAAAGACATGCTGGATCCAAACGGCTCGGTCGTCACCATCAGCATCTCTACCACGAAAATGGCCAGTGAAAGCTACGGCTTTATGGCCCCGGTGAAAGCTGCCTTGGATTCTGCTCTAGCCTTTTTAACCAAGTCCTTCAGTCGCTTTAGCGCAGTGCGGTTTAACGCCGTGGCAGCTGGCTTGTTGAAGACCAGTGCGTCCGCGGGAATCCCGGGATACGTTGATGCCTATCTGTTTGCCGAGCAAGTGATTCCCAGGAAAAAAGGTCTCACAACCGAGGAGGTCGCGTCGACGGCGGTTTTTCTTCTCAGTCCCAGATCAAGCGGGATTACTGCTCAATCGATCGTCGTTGATGCGGGGATGTGTATCAACTATTTCGATCAGGAGATTGTCGCCCGTGCCACTTCTGGCTAGCGTATTCTCCTTGATTGCAAGACGAGGCAAGATTTGGAGTGCACAAGTGCCCAAGGCTTCTATCTGCGGCATCGGGAACTTCGCGGCAGCTGTATTCGCCAAAAAGAACTGCGATCGACCCATGGCTTCGAGATGTTCGCTTGGCGATGCGTGACGTTTTGCGTCGCGAGTCTGGATGGCTACAATGTCGGCACTTCGCGTGAAGCAGCTCCGCTTTTTACTCTAGACCCGCAGGAAGCCAGGGATGCCCTTGAAATACGAGATTCGTCGCGTCGGTCAGGATCGCAAGGCACAGAAGCACTTTATTCGCCTGTTGTGGGATCTCTACGCAGGGGATCCAAATTGGGTGCCGCCTCTGATTATGAACCAGCAAGAGTTGGTTGGCTTCCGGCCCCATCCCTTCTACGAAAACAACGCTTGCGAATGCTTCGTGGCCTACCACGACCAACGTCCGGTGGGGCGGATCTGTGCGATCGTGAATCGGGGACACATGGAGCGATATCAAGAGAAGCTGGGTTTCTTTGGCTTCTTCGAATGCGTGGACGACACCCAGGCCGCCAGGGGACTTTTCGAAGCAGCCTGCAAGTATCTGGCCCAAGAGCATGGTTTGACAGATGTCCGAGGCCCTATCAATCCCAGCCTGAATTATGAGTTGGGTTTGCTGGTCGACGGATTTGACTCTCCACCCACGTTCTTGATGACCTACAACCCGCCCTACTACGAAAAGTTGGTGAAGGATTTCGGCTTCGAGAAGTCGCAAGATCTCTATGCCTATGAGGGCGACTCGTCGATGCTGGGTGAGTTGGATCCAAAGTTGGACTTCGTAGTCAAGGAAATTCGGCGGCGTTTCAACGTCAACGTGCGTCCCTTCAATCTGAAGAACTTCTCGGAAGAAGTGCGGCTTTTTCTGGAGTTGTACAATAAATCGCTTCAGGCCACCTGGGGCTTCGTGCCTCTAAGCGATGCGGAGGTTGAGCATCAAGCCAAAAGTCTCAAGCATCTGCTGTTGCCTGAACTGACCTCGATCATCGAAGTCGATGGCAAGCCGATTGGGGCTGGCTTTGGCATGATGGACTTCAATCAGATCATCAAGAAGATCGATGGCCGACTATTCCCATTTGGCTTCCTGCGGCTGTTGATGGGTAAGCGGAAGATCGATCGTGTCCGGTTGCTGAGCGCGAACGTTTTGCCGGAATACCAGAAATGGGGATTCGGCTTACTGGCCCTGGAACATATGGTCGAGGACGCACTTAAGATGGGTGTCACCCATGGAGAGTTTTCATGGGTGCTCGAATCCAACACGCTTTCCCGAAAAAGCTTGGAGCGAGGTGGAGCTATCCTCTCCAAAACCTATCGAATTTATGATCGCTCCCTGAGCGATTTTGCCAGCAGCTAGCCCGGATTATTCACGTAGGCCGTTAACAAGGTCGCAAGTGGGCTGCGGACAAGGAATTTTGAAGGAACGGAGCTAACACATTCTGCGATTGCAACTTGACTACTGTGTGCGACCGAAGTTACGGCGCCCATGAGACTTAAGCCCTCAACCTCGAACACAGGTGAATAATCCGGGCTAGGGCCGGTTCCAGGCGGATTGGGGGCAACTTGAGTTGGGCCGGTTTCAGCATGTGAGAACCGGCCAACAGAATGAATAACACCAGCCAGAAACGCCACCCGCAATACTTACCCGTCGGCTTACCGACGGTCTTTGGCGAGCTGCCTGAAATAGCTTTCGATGACGTCTCGATAGTGGCTGGGAAGTTCTTCGGTTAGTCGCTGCAGCGACTCTTGGCGTTGTGCGGCTGGTAGATTGCCCCACGAGGATTTGTCGTCCAAGTCTTTTTTGTCGACGTCTCCCGCCCCGCTTCCTCCGGCTGCACGTGACTCATCCATAGCCTGCTGAGCCGACTGCTGCTGGCTTCCCTCTCCCTGACTCTGTTGCTGCTGCTGTTGTTGCTGCATCTGCTGCTCAATTTGTTCAATTAGCTTGTCCAGCTTATCCACAATTTCCTGCTCTTCATCGCGAACTCGCTTTCCTGCACGCCCCAAATCCAGGCGTCGTTCCACGTCTCGCATCAGTCGCGACACTTCGTCCAAGGAATCGGCTTCCAAAGTCTGGATGTCTGATTTCATCAACTGTGCCAGCTGGCGATAACGCACTGGAAGCTCTTGCTCCCGTTCCAACAGGATATCCACGTTCGACAGACACTCTTTGGCTTTCATCAAGTGGTGTTCACAGGTGGCACGATAGAAAATCAGCGTGGAGGGATCGCAGACTTGAACCAGCTCCAGGCCGGAAAGAATTTCGAGAGCTTCGTCATACATCCGCTGTTGAGCAAATGCTCGGCCGCAAGCCAAGCGGACGGTGTCCTGCATCCAGCCTGGGACGTCGCTAGTCAGCCATGGAAGTTGTTGGGGTTGCACCGGTCGCTGGCCGGGGTCCTGCAAACGCGTAACCAACTCACCGATTCTCGGCTCGATTAATCCCGCCGTTGAGAGAAGTCTCTGCAGCAAGTCGGGCCCGCGGGCAAGCTCCGCTTGCTCCGTCCAACTTCGCACCACCTCTTCCCGTTCATTCCCCTCGAGCTGAGCCTGATCGAGGTAACTCAATAACAGGGCTTCATAAGACGAGGCGTCGGGCCAGTTCCAGCTAGCGGCTTTTCTCAGGTCTTCCGCGGACGCTCGGGGTAATCCCTGAAGGCACGGCATCAGCCCCAGCAACAATGACAAGCTCGCAAGGGCGACAATTTGCGTCCGGCCATGAGACGAGCGGTGGCGATTGCCTCGAGCCAACCGCAAGCTTTTGAGCATTTTCGTAAGCCGAAGTTTCCTTGCGATTCTCTTCATGCGACTTTCCTGTGTCGTAGCTGTGAAATCGGACTTCCTTCACACTCGGAAGTGAGTCGTGAAGCCCTGGTACAGATGGCGAGAAGTTGTTTTTCAGCCGCCTGGGCGATCGGGGGTGAAGCCCCCGAATGCTCAGCGATGCCTGGCAACAGCTCGCCATAGAGAGGATCTGCGCGTCATGGGCTCATGAGATTCTAGCTGAATTTCCATTCCAAGGCCAAGCAAATCCCCCCCACCAGCAAGGGGAATCCAGCTCTTTTTGAGGCTCCAGCCATTGCAACTGGGAAATCCATCAGCCCGCCGGGCCTGCGTCAGCTGGGCGCACAATCGTCTGCCTGAGAGGCATTGCAATCCGCTCAGTTTCCCTCAGAAGTGGCCTTCCCTCAGGTTGCGACAGAAAAATCTCGGAAATCCCGCCAAAAATAATCGACCACCTGCCAGACAGTTTGCATTTGTCCTTGAGAAAGCAGCCGCAGATGAGTAATGTACTGGCTTCAAAAACGGGGGTCGTTGTCCAAGGCGGAACGGTCCAGCCCCAATGAGGAACAGCATGCAGTTCAGTCAAATCGATCGAGTCACTCTGCTCGAGCCCGGCGTGCGCATTGAGGCGACCAAAACAGTTCAGGGCACCGAAGACTATTTGAAAGACCACTTTCCCCGATTCCCGGTTATGCCTGGAGTGCTCATGTTAGAGGCACTCTACCAGGCATCAGCCTTGCTGGTGCGTGCGACGGAAGAACATCGTGTTGGTTTGGTCGTGCTTCGTACCGCAAAAAACGTCAAGTTTGCGGATTTCGTCCAGCCCGGAGAAACGCTGAACATTGTCGCTGAGATTTTGAAAAAAGACGGAAGCAGTTACACCCTGAAAGCCCAGGGTACAAAGGGCGATTCCATAGCGGTCGCCGGTAGACTGGTCGTCGATTGTGTTGAGGATGATGGCCAACCTGAGATTGTGGCCAAACATGCAGCAAGGTATATGAAGCAATTGACAGCGGAGTTGACGCAAACGTCAGCGCTGTGTGAATAGGCGGGCTATAATCTGGCTCGCGTTGAGATGGATACATTTACATACATTTAGCGGAACGCTCAGTTTTCGCTTGGCAAACCTAGCTTGATTCAACTTTTGCAGGAAAGAAACTATGGCGAGTTCGGAAGAGGTATTTGAGAAGGTCCAGGAAGCCTTGGTGGATGCTCTGGGAGTCGAAGATGATGAAGTGACCAAGGAAGCAACCATGGTTGGCGATCTTGGGGCCGAGTCCATCGATTTCCTGGACATCGTTTTCAAGCTTGAAAAGGCCTTCGGAATCACGATTCCTCGAGAAGAGCTGTTCCCCGACGACATTCTCACAAACGCCGAATACGTTCAGGACGGGAAGGTGACTGCGGACGGGCTTACGGAACTCAAAGGCCGCTTACCCTGGGCCGACTTGAGTAAGTTCGAAGAGAATCCTCGCGTTCAAGACTTTGGTAACCTGCTGACCGTGAACGACCTCTGTCGCTACGTGGAAAGCAAGCTCTAACTCTTTGCGGGCGATTCCTGATTATGCGATGGTATTGGATTGACCGCTTCGAAAAGTTCGTTTCCGGCGTCGAAGCGGTCACCATCAAGAACGTTACGTTTTCGGAAGAGGTCGTTTACGACTATCTACCAGGCTATTCGCACTACCCCCATTCCTTGATCATTGAGGGTATGGCGCAAACGGGTGGCTTGTTATTGTCGCAGTTGGAAGACTTCACGCAAAAGATCGTTCTGGCCAAGATAAGCAAAGCGGAATTCGAAGGAATCGCTCAGCCGGGCGACCAGCTACGACTCACGGCACGACTGCTCAGTCGCCAGACGGATGGCGCCATCGTCGAAGGTCATGTTGAGGTTAATGGTCAGCCGATGGCGACGCTTGGACTGACCTTCGCAATTCTGGATGATTCATTTGGCAAAGACCAGTTTTTCATCCCCAGCGATCTGTGCCGTGTCTTACGGGCTTTGCGGTTGTTCGACGTGGGCGTGGATGCAGATGGCAAGCCGATCCAAGTCCCCGAGTTTTTGGCAAGTGCGGAGTCAGCCGCACTTCAAGCAGCCGATTAGGCACTCCGCATTTCGCCATGCCCTAGCTTGGGAATGCTGACGGGTGAAGCAGAAAACTGTCGGCGAGTACGCAACGTGTTCCGCTCATTCATCGTCCTCTGGAGGAGGCGGCACGAACTTGGGCGATTTCGGTTCGCTGCGTTCCTCGTCATCTGCCGGTAATTTGGGGCGCTGGGAACCGTAGTCCATGCGCTCCCATTCTCGGAATTCTCGTTGGAATTCATCCACCTTGCCACGCAATTGGCGGTAGGTTGCACCGAAGTTTCTGGCAACCTCAGGCAGTTTGCTTCCGAACAGCATCAGCGCGATGACTCCCAAGAGAACCATCTCGGTGTAGCCGATACCGGACAAAAAGCCCAAGCAAGCGGAGTTCAGGAGGCCGGACGACCAGCTGCCCAGGGCCAAAGTAAACGTCAGCATGGCGATTGTTCCCAAACCTTTCCAAGAAGGTAAAGCAAAGCGAAGTGCGAGGCACTCCACACGAGACAAGGGTGGGTTTCCGCGTGGTCTGGAACGCTTGAAACCGAGGTAGCATCAGCACCAGCGACAACCGGTGCCTCTACAAAGCAATCGCTTATTCCTTGCCCTTTTCCTTCTCAGAATCATCGGAATCACCTATCGGATCCCGCATACCCGCCTTGAACTCATTGGCGCTACGCCCCAGGTTTCGCATGAGGCTCGGAAGCCTGGCGCTACCGAAGATGATCAACACAATGACCATGAAAATCAGCAACTCTTGCGTGCCAAGACCGAACATGGCCAAAACGAACGGCGTTTCCAGCATTTCAATTCCGAACATTGCTACCCAATTTCCAACCGATGGTTCGCGTAACCCAAAAGACAACCGCAGGGCCCCGACAAGGCAGAGTGCCCATCCGAGACCCAGGATTTTGGTTACGTGCCCTGCGTAGCGAAAGCGGGTCAGCCCTTCTCACCGTGAGAATGCTGCCGGGACCACGTTCAGGCGAATCTCCTAACATTCTATAAGCCCCAAGTGGGGTGTCAAACGGGAGGTGCGTTCAGGCATTCCAGCATAGATTGCTTAAGTGCTTCACTGCTGGCGACAACTAATTTGGGATTCCACAGATCGAAGTCGCTGCCGTCGGTGGCCGCAAATTGAGCCCCGGCGGCCTTGGCAATCAGATAGCCGGCGGCCACGTCCCAGGTTTTCACGGAATTGGCCCAGTATGCGTCCAGGCAACCTTCGGCCACGTAGCAAAGATTCAGCGCAGCTGACCCAAGCCGTCGAACGGACTGACTTCGCTCCAGGATGTTCAAGAACTGCCCTACTTCCGGATCCTCACGTTTGACACCTGGCCGAAAACTACAGCAAACCATCGCACGCTTCAGTTCGGCGCAGTCGCTGACCGAAATCGCCTTGCCGTTCTTTGAAACGCGGAGCCTTCGGCTTGTCGGATCTTGGGCGGCTAGATAAAGCGTATCCAGCAACGGGTCATAGACGACACCCACCACAGGTTGGCCGGATTCGATCAATGCGATCGAAACTGAAAAACTGGGGAGACTGTGTACGAAGTTCGCCGTGCCATCCAAGGGATCGACTACCCACAACGGTTTTCCACTGGCCAGGGCGTCACTGCGTTCCTGCTCGCTCGACTCTTCTCCCAGAAATGCATAGTTGGGGAACCTGGAAGTCAACAGCTGCTGGATAGCATCTTGAGAGGCTAGATCGGCATCCGTCACCAGGTCCGCAGGCCCCTTTTCACGCGGCGCTACGCGTCCCATATGTTCCCGCAGGATGGCTCCGCCTCGGCGGGCCGCTTCGGCAGCGGCTTCTACTGGGTTATGCACAAGATCCTCGCACTGCAATAAAACTCAATTTGCTGATGACGTCACAACCGCCTATTCGTAGATCGGGAAGAAACAGCCAAATGCGGATTCACAGAACACCCCGGGGTCATTGAATCTGCGCTGGCAGTCCAGGGCTGCTATTTGATCCATTTCTTGCTGAGTCAGCTCAAAGTCAAAAATGTTCAGGTTTTCTCGCAGTCGATCGATCCTTACCGATTTGGGAATTACGGAGGTTCCTCGCTGTACTCCCCACCGCAATACAACCTGGGCGGGCGTTTTCTGGTGTTGCGAGGCAATATCCGCAATCAATGCTTCTTGGAGCACCGAGTCGCTCGGTTGCGACATCCCAAGTTCGACGTAGGAGGCGGCCCCCAGCGGAGAAAAGGCGGTGTAGGCTATGCTTTCTTGCTGGCAGAAACGCAGCAATTTGGATTGGACTAAGTACGGGTGTGATTCAACTTGAAGCACCGCCGGACGGACACTGGCATAGCTCAACAAATCTCGGATCAGCGAGCAGCCAAAGTTGCATATTCCAATGTTCTTGGCCAAGCCCGCTCGATGGACTTCCTCCATGGCAGCCCACGTCTCAGACAGCGGTACGGAGTCTGGCTGCATGCGGCTTCCAGCTAGTCGCGGATCCGCCCATCCCGGTGGATAACGCTCTTCAAAGGCAACGAACTCGAGCGAAATAGGAAAATGGATCAAGTAAAGATCCAAGTATTCAGTCCCTAAATCACGCAAGCTACGCTCGATTGCCGGACGCACGTGTTCGGGACGATGGTAGGTGTTCCAGAGTTTGCTAGTGATCCACAACTCGTCCCGGGTGCACAGCCCATCCGAGATAGCTCGGCGAATACCATCGCCGACTTCCGTCTCGTTGCCATAGTCGCAAGCGGCGTCCAGGTGTCGGTAACCGATCTGGATTGCCTCACGGACTATATCGGATGCTAATGGGCGATCAATCTTCCACAATCCCAGGCCCACGCTGGGCATGAGCGCTCCGTTGTACAGTTCCAGATGAGCATAATCCTGCGACATGGAGTTCAGTCTTCCTCTCTAGCGAGTGAGAACCAAGCGAATGCACCAGATCCTAGCAAATCAGGCGAATGTGTACATTGCAGGCGGTGCTCTGCTCGGCGATCGATTTCGCCTGGACATTTAAATGTGGACCCAATGCCTGTCCACCTAAGCTTCCATGATTCGGGCATGGTGGAATTAAGTTAGGATGGTTGAATCGCCAGCACATGCAAGGCGATCAAAGACAAGATCATTGAAACGAAAGTGGGGCGGTTCTATGACATTGCAAGCACCTTCCAACCCCGCCGGTGAATTTGCCGCTGCTGATCCATGGACAGAGGCGGCGCGGCGGCAGTGCCTGGAACAGGTCTCAAGCCTTCCGCAAGAACTGCGTTCAGCCGTGGACGGCCTCAGCCAAACGCAGTTGGATACGCTCTACCGGAACTGGACTATACGTCAAATTGTCCATCACGTCGCTGATAGTCATGTGAACAGCTACGTGCGATTCAAGTGGACCCTGACGGAGGAATGTCCCAGAATCAAGGCCTACGATGAGAAAGCCTGGTCGGATTTGAGCGAGTCCCGTACAGGCAGTGTGGAGCCGTCCCTGCTGTTGCTCGAAGGGCTGCATGTGCGATGGTGCCAAGTTATGAACACCTTGTCTGCGAGCGATTGGCAGCGGAGTTTCATTCATCCAGAGACGGATAGCGAAATCACACTCGATGCAGCATTGGCCTACTATGCTTGGCATGGCCGTCATCATACGCAGCAAATTGTCTGGCTCCGAAAGAACCGACTCTTCGCGTAATGCACTTTGCTATAGTAAGCAGCGGGCATCCAGCCTGCTTGAGACGAGGGGGACTTGCGACAAATCCGCCCAGACAATTCCATCCATAGCTTAGATGGCCGAGTTTCCTTTGAAAGCGAACGCATGGACAACGAGGCATATGATGTTCACCCTTTAGATCGCGACGATGATGATCCGGATGAGACCTACAAGGAACCGGATTGGCTACCAGCCGCGGCCCAAAAAGATCAGCCTCGAAGGCCGCTGCTGAAACCGAGTTTGGTCGTATTGGGAGTGAGTTTCGCCGTTGCCTTCTTGTCGGGTGTCGTCGCCGCCAATTCACAACCCATGTCGATTGCGGAACGAACAGGTTCTGCCATCAATCGCATAGCGGTACTGGTTATGTTGGCCGCGTTTTGTGGAGTATTGTTCTCCTACCGTTATGAATACCTTCGCGGTCTTTGGCTAAGAAGTCGCCCAACCGTTTCCGGCCGTCGCATGCCGGAATTTGTTGGGTTGTTGATTTTGAACCTGGTAGGATTCCTGATCTTATGGGCCTGCTTGCTGCTGCTTTCCTTTCTGTTCTGGCCTTCAATAGCTCTTCTAGGAGTCGCGGCTATCGTTCTTCAAGCCTCGTTGTCTGCTACCATGGCAGTCTACGGGCGTGGAATTTGGCGTGGATTTGCAATTGGATACCTGGTTGCTGCCCTGCTGTTGATTGGAAGTGGGGCGAGTACATTTGGTTACGCGTTTTTCGGCGGCTTCTTTAATGGCAGGGGTGGACCTCAGTTTTGGGGTTTTGTACCAGTCGCAATTCTGCACCTGTTTTTAATAGTGAACGGCCTCGTCAGCGCCGCTTATGCCGGCAGAGCCAGCCTGCAGTCGTTGGAGCCAGTGGCCGAGGAACAGAAACGTCATGAATAGAACTGCGTCAGATCTCTAACTTCAAATTCCACCAAAATCGAATTACTTGCCATAAATTTGCCATGAGTATTTCCGCCCACCGTAGTTGCTGGATCGCCTTTATTTGTATTCTGCTCGCCGTGTCTGCTTGCAGTCGGCAAGCGGTTAAGGGGACCTCATCGACCGCGACGGCGACAGAGCAGGTGACGGAGAATGAGACCGAAAATGCAAGTGAGAAGGCTACCAGCCGGGAAGTCGCATCGGGTACAAGTCTGAGTCCGCAACCAGCCGAGGAACTTGCCAAGCCCGAAGCCGTGGATGCGGAGGTCTTCCGCATGGCGGCTTACGAAGGACAAATTGCCGTCGTTCGACATGCTTTGGAATCCGGCACGCCTGTGGACGAAGCCGATCCACAACAAAGGCTGACGGCTCTGCACATGGCCGCCTACAACGGTCACACGGGAATCGTGAAATTGCTGCTGGAAAACAAGGCCAGCGTTGACGCTCAAGACCACGAAGGCAAGACTCCGCTCTTACACGCCTGTACCGGACCCTTTCCCGAAACCGTTGCGTTGCTGTTGAAGTTCGGCGCCGATGTAAACGCCAGGGAGGCGACGGAGGGCTTTACGCCGCTCATGATGGCAGCTGGGTTGGGGCAGGTCGAAACGGTCAAGTTGCTGCTACAAAACGATGCGGACAGGTCCCTGCGTGACAATGATGGGGACCGTGCTGTCGATCACGCACGCAATAGCAGACACGGAGAAATCGTGGCTATTCTCGGGCCCTGAACCTGTTGCCAGATTCGCAAACTTGAGGCAACGTTTCGGCCCGTGGGGTCTTTGGAGCCACCATTCGCCTGCCATTGTAGCTCGCGCGAATCAGACGTTAACAACGTGTTGGACTGCAGCCCGTGGAGTCATCGCGTTGCGGGCACGCTCTGTTTGGATTTGCCGGCTTTAATGCGAGGATCGCGCGAGTTGTGCCGCCAAACCGATAGCCGAAAACAGACTATGAGGCCTGGCTTCTCCTTTCCAGGCAATGTCAAACGCAGTGCCATGATCGACACTGGTGCGAATTAAGCTCAGCCCAAGTGTCGTGTTGACTGCCGAATCGAACGCCAAGGCTTTGACCGGGATATGTCCCTGGTCGTGGTACATGCACACAAAAGCATCCACCGCTTTGCGCTTCCAGGGTAGAAAGGCGGTGTCGGGTGGAAGAGGGCCTTCCACATCCAAGCCTTTCGCCTGCGCTGCCTGAATGGCTGGGATGATGATGTTTTCTTCTTCACCGTTACCAAATAAACCATGTTCACCGGCGTGGGGATTCAGCCCGCAAACAGCGATCTTGGGTGACTTGCGACGAATGCGAAGCATGGCTTCCGCCGTTAGTTCGATCGTGTCCAGTATCCGAGCTGTAGTTAATAATTGAGGGACTGCCTGGTAACCCACGTGTACGGTTACGAAGGTACAAGTAATTTCGCTGGAGTATTGCATCATGCACCATCGCTGAGACGGATCGCGATCCGCGAACATCTCCGTATGACCCGGATAGTGAATACCCGCCAATCTCAGAGCTTCTTTATTGATCGGAGCAGTGGTGATGGCTTCCAGTTTTCCCTCCAAGGCGCCGTCAATTGCGGTTTGGATAAATTCGTAACTGGCCTGACCACAGGCTGCCGAAAGGTGAGCTGGCTGGAAGCTTTCTAAATCAAGTCTGGGTAGATCCACCATGACTGGGGATTCCTCCAGCTCATTCACGTCATGCGGCAATTGCTCGAGTGAAGTGCGGGACATCTCCGGCATCGCTAAACCGGTTGTTCGGGCGCAAAGTTCCAGGACATTCCAATCGCCAAAGAGAATCAGTCTGGCTTGCTCCTGAACGCACGGGTCCGCCAGGGCGCGGAGCAACAATTCCGGGCCAACGCCTGCAGGATCTCCCATGGTCAGGCCTATTCGGGGACGCTCTATCCTGGGTTCCATGAGTTTGACTCCCTCGAACCGTATGCTCCAGATTCGGTAACATCTCTAAAATTTCATCAGCCGGGCGTCAGTATCTGGTCGGGCGTCAGTATCCGGTCCGGTGCCGATGCCTTAACCGAATCGAAAATTGCTTCCCGTCGTCATAGGGACTCTACTGCGGCGACTTCGTTTCCTTAGCGTAAATCCCGCATCTTCACTGGAATAGGGAGTTGGGCTTGGGGGTTGTCCCGCATCCGCTATCTTCCCAAACTGAGTCCGCTCGCCCACTCTGCCTTGAGCCAAGACTGGTTATAATTCACCCAACGATTTCCAATTTAAAACTCGTCAATGCACGAGACTACCGAGGGGACGATTCCATGCCGGTCCAAATGCAACTGGCCCGCATTATTATAAGCGAGATCAGCGATAATCAGGTGATCTATCTGCAGGAAGTGGACGGTGACCGAGAATTTCCGATCTTGATCGGAATTTTCGAAGCCACCAGCATCGACCGCAGAGTCAAGGGAGAATACACTCCGCCGAGACCCTTGACACATGATTTGATTGTTTCGGTCGCGCAAAGTCTTGGCGCTACTCTGGACCGTGTGGTTATCAGCGATCTGAAAGAGCATACCTACTTCGCCAAGCTGATTCTGAAACGCGACGGAGAAGTGGTCGAAATCGATGCTCGTCCCAGCGATGCCATCGCGATCGCGGTAACCGTTGAACCACACATTCCGATTTACGTTTCCGAAGACGTGCTGCAAGAAGCTTGCAAGTAAGCGTTGATAGTCGCCGAGTGCGGTGAGAATTTGCCCGTTTGCCTTGGTAATGCATGGCTGGCTGGCTTCGTGCATCGCCCGACGTTTTACATGGAGGTTCTCTAAATGGCACGCAACGAACAGCTGATTCGTCAACACAAGATTCTGCAGATCCTGGAACGTCTGAGATTCGGGGCGACGCTGGATGAGCTGCGGGATAGCGTCGTAGATGAACTGGGATTGACGTCTCTGCATACACGCAGCATTCGCCGCGATCTAGATGCGCTGATTGCCGCCGGAATGCCCATCGTCGATGAAGAAACCCAGCGGGGGCGGGTTTGGAAGCTCAGTCGCAGTGACAAGGGACTTCACAAGCTCGCCATTACCTCTAGCGAACTGATTGCTTTGTCCATGGGCAGAGACTTGCTACTGCCGCTGGTGGGTACTCAGTTCTGGATTGGCATCGAGTCGTTTTGGAACAAGGTCCGTGAACAGCTGCCTGAAAGTGTCTTTGAGCACTACGAGCGCTATCGACGTACACTCTACGTATCGGGGATCCCCACCAAGTCTTATGAAAAACATCAAGGCATCCTGAAGACTGTAAATCGCGCCATTCAGGAACATCGTGTTTTGCAAATGGAGTATCAGGTTCCGGGCCGAGCAGCCACGCAACGCGAAGTCGAGCCCTATGGTGTGGTGCTCTACTTGTCGAGCATCTATGTCTTGGCGACTGAGACATCTCGCGACGGAGCCGAAACGGACAAGTTGAGGCATTGGAAACTCGATCGATTCCACTCTGCCAAGGCCCTCGATCGATGGTTTAAACCCAACGAACGCATCGACCTGCAAGAGCATTTGGGGCAGAGTGTCGGGATTTTCAGCGGCGTCGAATCGCAGGAATACGTCATCAAGCTGTCGGAACAGGCTGCGCGTTGGCTGGCCGAGGATCCGTGGCACGCCGAGCAGAAGTTGGAGCCAGCCGAAGATGGAAGCGTGATGCTGCGAGTAACCGCATACCATGACATGGAAATCATCCAACGCGTCCTGCGGTTGGGAACGGAGGCGGAGATCATTTCACCGCAACGCTGTCGCGAAGAAATCGCACGAACGGTCGAAGAACTGTCAAAGCGGTACCGTGACTAGTTGGTCAAGAATTCAAGGATTCGGAAATGGGGATGGCAGCCAAGCTGTATCGGCGGGCCAGATACTGTAGCATTGTTGCTCCCATACCAAGCTTGCGTCGATGGGCTTGAGTCCGGAAAGATACGCTTCATCGGCGTAGACGTAGGTCCAGGCTCGAACTTGCGGGCCGCATTCCAACTGAACGCTGGTCAAGACGCGGTCATATTCATTTTTTTCCCCGGGCTGATCCGTGCCCTCGATTCTGTCCAAGGTTTGGAGGACCTTCAGCATATGTTCGGCGGAAAAAGTCCAAAGTTGCCCTGCCACCCGACCGCGGCCCGGTCTGAGGGCAGGGTAGGGGCCCAGGTCATAAAGCAGCCCATGTGTCCAGGCGCGTTGAATCCTTAGAGGCGGATGCGGCCACATGGATTCGCGAACCTGTCCGGTCTTTAACGTGCCGTAGACAAATACATGCGTGTTCGACGTGATGCGGCTCCTTCACTGGAAAGGCGGGGGTGGACCTGGAAATAACGGTTTTAAGAATTTTACTGCCTTTTCGCGCCCAGCTCGCAGGGTCGGGACAATTATTCGGGCCCTGCGCCCACTTTGACATGTTCTCGACGCGCAACCTATACT
>JANSWS010000514.1 GCA_024743355.1 bacterium | reverse complement strand
GTTCAAGGATTCTTTGGCTTGGCTGCAACCCTATTGCGAAGAACTCTCATCGATTTCTCCAGGCATTATTACGGTGTTTACGGTTTAGGAGCGAAGCATCAATCGGGTGCCGACCTGGATATGGACAACGTGCAGCGTAACGGCGCAGCCGCAGACGTCTCCCATGATCCGCTTGGCAGTTTGGAGGAATGGACTGCTTTCCATCAGGCGATCGAAAAGCTATCGGAAGAGCAGCGTGAAGTTTTCAGCCTGCTCTGGTACACCGGACTGAATCAACGGCAAGCAGCCGAGGTGCTTGGCGTATCGCAGCGAACCATCGTGCGGAGGATGAATCGCGCTCGAATCCAGCTGTACCACCTGCTTCATCCATCATCGACGTCGGCCAATAACTCGGCGGCTGAATGAGGCTCAAAAATGAATTCAGATGAGATGGAAGAATTATTGGTGGACTGGGAACTGGCTCGCCAACAGGGGCGTGCATTGAGCAGTTCTGAACTCTGCGCCGATCAGGAATTGCAGGGAGCCTTGGAAACCCAAATCGAAATCTTGAAGAAAACCGAATGGATGCTTAAGGACCCGGTGGGCAATCCTGCGTCGTCCAAGGAGTCCAAGGATGTTTCCCAACTCAGCGAGGCGATGGTAGCTCCAGACGCCGCTGGGCTCCAACCGTCTCAACCCGTAGCGGACGCAGATCAGCAGGAATCCCGAACGATATTGGCGGATGACTGCGCCGAGCAGGCGGAGCAGACGCTTCTCATACGAGCCCTTGAATCCCAAGGCTCTCGGCCGGAGATGGCGGATGCTGCCAACCCGAAAAACCGTTTCCAATCTCCGCCTCTGCCGGACACGAGCAGCCGCGAATATATCAGCTCGCAACTCGAGAAAGCCGGATTTCGTATCGAGGAAGAACTGGGCAGGGGAAGCTTCGGGGTGGTTTATCGAGCGCGAGACGAAAAATTGCGGCGATCGGTGGCCGTTAAAGTTCCCTTTCTCAATAATCCCAGAACCAGGGTGCGTTATCTACAAGAGGCCAGAAATGCCGCGCTGGTTGAAGTGCCAGGGATGATTCCCGTATTGCAAGTAGGCAACATGGAAGATGGCACCCCATTTGTGGTGCAGAAGTTGATTGTGGGCAAGACCTTGGCGCAGCTTCTGAGCGATCGCGATTCTTGTGATCTGCGGACGATTGTTTCTTTGCTCTGCCAGGTCTGTCAGGCGGTTGCCGCGGCCCACGCACGTTCGCTGGTTCATCGCGACTTGAAGCCCGCGAATATCTTGGTGGATCAGCAAGGGCAAGCTTGGGTCGCAGACTTTGGGCTGGCATTCACCGAACAGGACTTGGACTCTGGGGACCAGAGTCTTGCCCGCATCGCTGGAACCCCTGCGTATATGGCGCCGGAGCAAATGAGTGATCGTCTGGAGCGACTGGACGGTCGTTGTGATATTTGGGCTTTGGGCGTCATTCTATACGAAAGCCTGACCGGCAAGCGGCCGTTTCGTGGTCAATCGCAGCAGGAACTACGAGACCAGATTTTGCATCATGATCCGCGTCCAATCAGTCAGAGACAGCCGAACTTGGCGGCCTGTTGGAACCAGATTTTCCGACGATGTTGCGCGAAGAATGTGGCCGAACGTTATGCCAGTGCGCTCGAGTTGGCTGCTGACTTACAGCAAGCCGCGGTGGGGTTAGTGTCGGGGAACTTGGGAGAAGCCATAACGACGCCCGATAGCCGACAATTCTTCTCCCACGCCGATTCGACCGCAGGTGGTTCAAGTCCCGCGTCCCAAACGTTGCTGAGCGGCTCAACGATCAGCACAATCCCGCCTCGGGACCAGGTTGGGCGGACAGCAGTTTGGCCGTTCGCGCAGGTTATGACTTGGATTTTTTCGTGCACGGCTCTGTTGGTTGCGGGTTGGTTTGTGGTCCAGCAAAATTGGGTTGTGGCCCCGACCGAAGAATCATCGCCTCTGATTGATTCCCAATCTACTTGGACGGTATCGCCCGACGGCAGCGGAGACTTCTTGACTCTTACGGAGGCCGTTCAAGCGGCATCGGTTCGACAAGCACCGGACACGCCGCTGGAAATCAGGCTCTTGCCGGGAGAATATCGCGAGTCGATCGATATGGATCAAAACTTGATATTGCGGGGTGTAGGCGATCGAGAACAGATTGTCATTCGGGGCCAGGAGGGACCGACAATTCGCGTCTGGCAACAGGCGGAGCTTACACTCGATGGGTTGACCATCACGCAGGCCCCTGAAGAGGATCTTCAGAGCGATGGGCAGGTCAGCGAAAACACCTCGGAAAACACCATCGTCGTACAAGGTGGGAAGCTGACATTGCGAGACTGCGTGGTCGAAGCCCACGGCTACGATTGCGTTCGGATAGAACCGGATAGTTCCTTGGTGGCGGAAGCGGATTCTGTGTTCCGTGCTTCGGCGCACCCGGCGATTTACGCAGCCAGAGCCAAACAGCTGTTGGTCCGCAATTCGAAGTTTGAGTTTCCCATCTTACGCAATCAAGAATCGCAGACACGTGTTGGAATTCAGGTCCGTCAATGTGGCGGAGTGGTTACCAATTGCCGCTTTGGTCCGGCACCAGAATCGCGGGAAAGGCTGCAGGGAAGATGGCTAGCGGCCACCGGGATAGAATGGGGGGACACGGAAGAACCCGTCCGCATCCGTGACTGTCAATTCGAGTATTTGGGGGTTGGTCTTTCTGTCTTCAATTGCGCTTCCATCGATGTCAGTAGTGCCACAGACCGGTCCTATTTTCTGGGGTGCAGGCTGGCCGTTGATTTGACGGATTGCGATGGCGAGATTACGAACTGCGAAATTGATGGAGAGCGGGTTTCTGGTGCTGTCGGCATCCAACTTGCCAATCGTCGAGCAGAACCCTTCGAAATTCGCGACTGCAAAGTAAAGAGTACCGAGCGGGGTTTGGTAACGAGCCAGGCGAATGTAAAAGGGAGTCTACTTTCGATTCTGGATAGTTCCAAAGATGGAATTTGTGCTCTGAGGGACTCGACTGTCGATCTTCAGCAAAGCACGATCCAAACCGTAGGAGGCTTGGGAGTACTGGTTGAGTCCAGCCAAATGACTCTTGCGAGAGTAGACATTGAGGATTGTGGAGTCGCGGCCATAGCCGTTGATAGCTTCCAGGATGCTTTCAAGATGGAGGGCAGTCGGCTGGAACGCAATGCGATTGGGGTTTTGGTCACCTCCGGTACGGTTCAGTTGGACAACGTTGAAATTATCCAGTCCGATACGGGAGTTCTAATCAGCCGCAAGCATCTTCTCAATCACTCTGCCACCGGGGATACTCCGATGCATGTGGCGATTTTCGGTGGAGCCATTGATGCCAAACTGCGTGCGGTCCAGTTTTTATCGCCGGGTAGCTTGGAGTTGAGGGAGTGCACCATGAACGCACCCGCCTCGAGCAGCATTTCCGTCGGAGAAGGTCTGGAGCAAGAGTTGGTTGGTGAAAGGCTGCAAGTGCGTCCGGCTTCGCGCGCCCCCTAGTCCGGTCGTCGCGGATATTTCCAAACGGCACCTTTAGGGCAGAATGGGGCCAAGGTCCGTGAGCTTGTATGGCAGGGTGCGAAGTTCTGTGGCGGATCGGTCAGCGGTGTGTGAGCGGCTCACCAGTGCCGTCAGCCGGTCAGCTTCAGTCCATGTTGTTCCAAGTTTCGCACGGAGAGTAAACCTTGCTCGATTGCAAGCCAGATCAGTAATCCCTTTTGCGCGTGCATTCGATTACCAGCTTGCTGAATGACCAGACTGTCCCGACTGTCGATGACTTCATCGGTAATTTCCATGCCTCTATGTGCGGGCAGACAATGCAGCACCTTACAGCCCGAGGGGGCATGTTTCATCAGGCTTTGGTTGAGCTGAAAGGGCGCGAAATCTAGCTCGCGCTGCTTTGACTCGGATTCCTGCCCCATGCTGGTCCATACGTCGGTGTATACGAAATCGGCAGAGGCCATTGCTTCGGATACGGACTCCGTCTGGCTGATGTCCGCTTGCGGATAACGCTCTGAAATCTTTTGCAGAATGGAATTGCTCATGAAATAGGCCTTGGGCCCGAGTAATCGGAAACGCATGCCGCTCATGGCACAGGCCAATGCCAAGGACTTGGCGACGTTGTTCCCGTCGCCCACAAAGGTCACCTGCTTCCCCGAGATCTCGGATGTTGATTCCTGCATCGTTAACAGGTCGGCTAGCGCCTGGCAGGGATGGAACAAATCCGTCAAGCCGTTGATCACTGGGACTGCATCGAAGCTGGCCAGTTCCTGGACCGAAGCGTGTTTGTTAGCGCGACAAACGACGAAATCGGCATATTGAGCAAGTACTCGGGTGAAGTCCGAGGTGGACTCACGCTTTTGCCAGCCCACTTCCTGGCCGAGAAAAAGAGCCGTGCCGCCAAGTTGCGCCATTCCAGCCTCGAAGCTTACGCGAGTTCTCAAGCTTGGCTTCTCGAACAGCATCGCCAACACCAACCCTTGCAGCAAAGCAGGACGCTTGCCGGTCGCGTGCAGAGTCTTCAACTGATGGGACACATCGATGATGGTCGTCAACTCAGCGGCGGTAATGTCAAATAGCGAAATTAAATGTCGCACAACAAATAGCTTTCCGACTAAGGAGCCTGATGTAATTCACAAGAATGCGACGGAGCAGCGAGCGAGGTTGTCAATGCGCCCTGTTCTGTTCCGTGCAAGCAATTGCCGTCAGCTTGTCATCGCTTCGCTTGATGAGCCAGATAGCTGACTGGCGTGATCCAGGATTACCTGATTGAAGATCTGCATGCCCGCGTCAAT
>JANSWS010000625.1 GCA_024743355.1 bacterium | reverse complement strand
AGGTTAAGCACGATCCTTCCTCGCAGGCACCGGATGCTGCTCGAGGAACGTTTGAATCGGCCCGCGGCTAGAGATGTTGCGTCAGCATGATCAGAATGATCAGCTTGATTGCGAGAAAAAGAAACGCGTCAGGTGGTAGAACACCGGGGCCGCGAAGCACAGGCTATCGATGCGATCCAACACTCCGGCATGTCCTAGAACCAGCGAGCCATAATCGGATACCCCGCGATCGCGCTTGATGGCACTCATGGTCATGCCTCCAAACATGCCCATCACGCCGATCACCATCGACATGCAGGCTGCCTCCCAGAACGAGAATGGGGTTACCCAAAAGAGTGCAGCCCCAATCAGCCCGGTGCTCAACGTTCCTCCCGCGAAGCCTTCCCAGGTTCTGCCTGAGCTGATTTCTGGGGCGATAATCCGCTTGCCGATCAATTGTCCCCAGGTCCATTGAAGTATATCTGAGAGCTGTGCTACCAAAATGAAAAAGAACAGTAGCCCGGCCGGACTGCCGTTCCAAGGTGTGCCGTCACTGTAAGCCAAGCGGAGGTTGATCAGGGCCGCTGCATAGCTCAGGGCATAGACGCAGATGAGCAGGCCGAATGTAATTTGCGCTGAGCGTTCGAGAAATTTCTTATGATCCCCGGCCATGGCAATGCGGGCTGGGATATAGAGGGCCGCGTAAACCGGGATCATGATGCTGTAGAGCTCATAAAAGTCGACGGTTCGGCCATCCCGCCACTGAATGCCGCTGCGTTCCAAGCCGATCAATACGTACTGCAGCGGCGTGAATGCGACCAAGGCCCAAAACAGTCCGCGGTGGTCTCCCCGCCGCGTAGGTGCCATGGTGATGAATTCGCGGAGTGCCCAGAACGACACCAGCCCAAACAGAACCACGGTACCGGTGGGTTGTAAGAGCAGCCCGAACACGAGTATCGCGCACATCAGCCACCAAGCGTTCAAGCGCTGACGAAATCGTCTAACCAAGGCTGGGTTGACGGACTCAGTGGGTTGTCTGGTAAGGTACTGGCCGACGATCGAGGCAATTGCCAGGCAGGCCAGCACGACTCCCAGCAGGATATTGGTTCGCAAATTCAACCATGACTGCGTAAGACGCGGTGTTGCCGGAGCGGTCGCGGGTTCCGTGTTGGTGGGTTGGGGCTCGGCGCCGGCGGGCTCAGCCTCTAGAGCCGCCTCGTTCTGGCCGGTGATGGCTGGCGGAGAGTCAAGCCCCGAATTCGTGTCGGCTGGATTCGTTTCGTCGGATTTCCCAATTTCCGGACCGGTTTGCCCAGCGCTTTGAGCCAGTTCCGCGCTATCGATTGAACTGCTGGCGGAGTCTGAGTCGGACGATTCTTGTTCACCATCCGCCTGGGGGACTGAGCCAGGAGCCGATGGACCAGACGCGGTAGCCGGAGGATCGGCTAGCTCCGCAGCCGACGTGTCCGTTGACGAGTCATTGTCGCTTGGGGGGGAATCCGCAGCATCCACACCGGCGGCTGTCTGCTGCCCGCCGCCTTGTCGCGTGGAATCGCCCTGTTGTGCGAGCTGCGGATCGGCGGATGGTGGATCCGCCAACTGACTCGAACTGGGCAGAGTGCCGGGCAGGCCAGTCAATACAGGAACGCTCAGGCCTGAAATCTGCCTGTTGAAAGCAGCCGGAATGCGAGCCCGGCATGGCTGCAGGTTACCCAAGGTAGTGGCGAGGAGTGCCAGCGTGCAGCCGAAGAGAACTACATTTGACTTCACTTGAGCTGCTACAAATCGCGAGAAAGGCCTACTAAGGAAAGGATTTCGAATTGCCCGCGCATTGTAGCCTAGCCATCTAAGCCCGTCGACGACTTGCCGGGGAAGTCTCTGGCGGAAGGCTGCCAGGTCGACGGAGGCCTGCTCGGAACTCTCGGGTCTAGGTTGCCCAAAACCTTGTGCAAGCAGGATCCGCTACGACTCGTCCTCATCTTCCTCTTCGTCGTATTCTTCGTCCTCGTATTGTTCTTCGTCGTATTCCTCGTCTTCAGCGTCCTCGTCTTCAGCGTCCTCGTATTCGACTTCCTCATCGTACTCCGCGTCGCTGTAGTCGCTGTCGTCGCTGTCGCTGTCGCTGTCGTCGGGGTCCTCATCCGATTCTTGTTCTTCGTCTTCGTACTCTTCCTCTTCTTCGTCCTCGTATTCCACTTCCTGCTGCTCTAGTTCCTCGTCGTCGTCCTGCTCAAACTCCTCGTCCTCCGCATCGATTCTTCCGATGACGGGTACGCGCAGACTGGCTGTCGAGCGAGGCGTGGCGAGGGCGTCATCTTGCCTGAACGCGTTGCTGGACTTTGCAGGCGAGCTCGCAGAATGATCCGAAGTGGATGGGTCGGATCCGGGCTCCTGATCGTCTTCCCAGGGCAAGGCGTCATCGGGCAAGGGCCGCACGACGTTCCTGCCTCGACGAATTGCCAGCTGCGGAGGATTCCGGAGCTCTTCTTCATCCTGGTCGGCAAACAATTGTTCGTCATCATCGTGCGGTCGGATCTTATGGCTGGGACGGCTGCGTGCAGGGGCTGCCAGGCTGTTCGGCGGATGCTCAGGAGCTGGATTTTGCCGCTGGGGTGGGGGTTGGACGACTGCCGCCGGAACAGCGGGGGCTGCGGGCGCCGACGGAGCTGCGGGAGCTACAGGAGCTGCGGCGACAGGGCTGGGTGCGTCCCCGCTATCTTCGCCAGCTTGCATGGCTTCCCAATCGGCAATGGAAAGCAGTACTTCGCGAGCCTGCGAACCGTTGTATTGTCCGACAATTCCGTCCTCAGCCATGTAGTCGATCAATCGGGCGGCCCGCCCATATCCAATGCCCAATGCGCGTTGCAGCAGCGAGCAGCTGCCGCGTCCTTCGCGAACGACGATGTCCACAGCCGGTGCGTATAGGTCATCCCGTTTCTTAAGTGCCCCCGGTT
>JANSWS010000643.1 GCA_024743355.1 bacterium | reverse complement strand
AGCCGCCGCCAAAAGCAGAAAACCTGATTGGGTTTGTGGCCCATCGTTAATGACCTCGTCGGTGAGCCGATCTACGAACCCAGCGCTGTCTCAGGATCGCTGCATATTATCTCTGTTCGTCCAGGTCTTAACGCCTGCCGCAGATCTTCCGTGCATTTGTCATCGAAGTGTTCGTCCCCTGTTCCTGGGTAATCGTCGCGTCAAAAGCTCGCTTGGTACCATCGCTGAGCGACTCCCGCCTTCAAACCGACGGCCAGGCAGTAGGATTCGGGCCTGTAATTTGCTAGGCTACTCGATTCACAGCACCGCCCAAACCTTTCCGCAAACCGAAGAGAACCGCGGCTAACGCCAAAGCGGCTGATGTTTTCGGATAGGTTCTTAACCAACTCCAGCCCCGCTTCGATGGCCTTGAGAAACAAGACGACAGATTGGGATCCCGTTTTTCTGCACGCCCGTCGGGAAGCGAGATTCATACTGGTCACCTTTGCAGTGTTTGCCATCTACACACTTTCCGTTTCTTATGGACTAGGGCTAAATACAAATCCGGACATGAACCAGCCACCTCCGCAGGTTCTGGGAATTCCCAGCTGGGTTTTCTGGGGAATTGTTCTTCCATGGATCGCTGCCAATTTCGTCACGGCATGGTTTTGCTTCGGCTATATGCGTATCGATCCCATTGAAGAAGCGGATGCCTCGGGCGATAAGCAGTCGACGGATGGCGTGTCTCCCCAGGCCGCGGATCACAGCCTTGAGGACGACCATGTTTAGTGCAGGCCTGCTAATAGCCCAGACCGCGGCCAGTGCCAATTCGGCGATCTTTGCCTTTTTGGCCTACATGTCGGCGGTAATGCTACTGGCTTGGCTTTCCAGTCGAGTCGTCCAGCGCAGCTCCTTTCTAAATGAGTACTTTCTAGGCAGCCGCGATCTGGGGATCTGGGCCTTTGCCCTGACATTTGCAGCAACCAGCGCCTCCGGCGGTAGCTTTATTGGCTTTCCCTCTCTGGTATACACCCACGGCTGGAGCGTTGCCCTCTGGATCAGCAGTTACATGCTGGTTCCTCTGGTGGCCATGGGCCTGCTGGCCAAACGCCTCAACCAGATTGCCCGCCAGACAGACGCGTTAACGATTCCGGATCTTGTACAAGAAAGATTTCAAAGTAGCGTCCTCGGCTTGCTGGCAACGTTGCTCATCATATTCTTCACCACCTTTAATTTGATCGCTCAATTCAAAGGTGGCAGTGTTATTCTGCAAACCCTTTTGAGCGACGTTCCCCTGTTTCAGCAGGCCAGCAACCAGTTTTCGGTTATGGCGGGCGCCGTTCCCTGGTTAACGCAGGGCGTGGACCCAGGTTACCTGCTGTGTCTGTTGATATTCGCGGTGGCTGTGGTTGCCTACACAACCTACGGCGGATTCCGCGCGGTAGTTTGGACGGACGTCTTGCAGGGTGTAGTTATGGTTATGGGGGTGCTGATTCTCTTACCGATGACTCTGATTGCCGTCGGTGGTTTGGGAAACTCAACCCGCCATCTTGCCTCCAGCAAGGTGACACAAAGAGTCCGCGTTGCATTGTCAACCAGCGATGCAGGTTTGATCGCCGAACAGGCAACACTCAACCGTGGAATGCATGTGGTCGCGCTTCGCGGCCAAGAGTTGGTAAATTTGCGGCTTGATGAGGATGCTCGGGTGGGTGAATTCGGTTACATCCTGCCCCTGCGCGATAATGATATTTCAGCGGCCAACGAACCTCTCATCTCTGCATCGCATGTGCCCAACGTGCCCCAACAAGCCTTGACGGCTTCCGCAGATAATCCGCTAGCTTCCCAGGCTGACCCTTTGCTAAGGGTCGAGGAGATGGTGCTGGCGCAGTGGATTTATGGAGCAAATTGGAATGCTGCCTACGTGTCCTTGCCCGGCCCGAGCGAATCGAACGCTGGTGGCTTTCTGCCGATCAGCGCCGGGATTTCGTTCTTTTTCTTTTGGTGTTTCGCCAGCGCGGGACAACCGAGCAACATGATTCGCTGCATGGCCTTTCGCGATTCACGCATTCTCTCCCGCGCCATCTTCACCGTTTCCATCTATTACTCACTGATCTACTTCCCGATCGTGATCATCTTCTGCTGCGCCAGAACTCTGCTTCCAGGATGGGAGCTGGAATCCGATCGGATCATGCCAGAGATGGCCACCTCCGTGACTGCCTGGTTCGGTGTTCCCTGGCTGGCCGGATTGTTGGTCGCAGCACCCTTTGCAGCCGTGATGTCGACTATGGACAGTTTTCTCCTGCTTGTATCCTCGTCGGTAGTTCGGGATATCTATCAGCGGTGGATTCATCCCGAACCCAACGATCGTAGAATCAAAGTTCTGACCTATTCGACGACGCTGATCGTGGGTGTCATCGCGATGCTGGCCGCGGTTAACCCTCCGCGGTTTCTTCAGGAGATCATCGTTTTCACCGGTGCAGGATTGGCTACTAGCTTTCTGGTGCCGGTGGGGCTGGCTCTATATTGGCCACGATTTAATGCCTTTGGTGCGATCGCTGGCATGCTAACCGGCTTTCTCAGCAACATTACCCTGTACGCCATCGGTAGCTGGCAAGCGGGAGAAATGGCCGCTTATGAGCCGTGGGGCTTCAGTCCATTCCTGGTCGGCATGCTTTGCTCGCTGATTTTCTCGGTCGTCATATGTTTAGTGACGCCGGCTCCCAAACAAGAGTTGGTTGTTCGCTTCTTTCATCGCCGAGCGTCCAATTGAGCGAGTATCATCAGCTTCAAGGCTGCAGCCTCTGATTGTCAATCAGCCGCGTTT
>JANSWS010000103.1 GCA_024743355.1 bacterium | reverse complement strand
CATCCTTGGCCCTCTGGTGATTGGTACGGTGTAGGAACCTCCAATTTCCCTGAGGGCTTTTTTCGTAGCAATATCAATCCACGATTTGTTTAATGAGATCGCCTAAAGTGCAGTGTATCAGGAAGGAACATAAAAAACCTTGAGGATGCACCACCAGTCCTCACTGAGCGCCGGGGTCGAGCGAGAGCACAAATGCTCAATGAGTGCTGGAGGTTAAACGACTTCCCGCATTGATTGAGAAGGATCCGCCGGTTCTCGAGCCATGGCAGGTTGGCACCGCGGCAGCCGCGATCAGATGGGTAGACAACCAGCGTCTACGAGTCGTTTTGAAAGCAACACATAGAACTGTTGCAATAAAAGTGAAAGATTTTGAACCTGCTTCCGTCGGCCTTCATCATCGGGTCTCGCCCGGCGAGCCGCAGGCCTTTGGACGCGAGGAGGAAGGCAGGCGGAAGCGCTTGCTACTGCTGCATTGAAAGTCGCCAGCCATCCGCCCTCTCAACCTGCTTTTGTTGGTCGATTCGGAGGGTCTCTGAGCGGACAGCCGTCAGCGGTCTACATGTAAAAGTTGGGCTGTTCCAATCGCCAACAGTCACCCGCTTTTGCTCAAGCGGCGAGTTAATTCTTCATCGATTCAGACTCGTCTATTGGCGAATTAGAGCGATTATCTACTTGCATGAAGCCAGAAGTCATGGGGTAACGCATTCGTGCTCCATGCTTGCAGGCAGTGACTCGGGATGGGAGTGCACTGCCAAACGTGGATGCCGAAGTTGAAGAACCTTGCACCTGCATCAAGTGCGGCATTGGTAGAAATCTGCAGAACAAGTGGATTGGCAGATCGGCCTTGAGCGATCCGGTTGGCGTAATCAAAGTCCTCGGAGAGTTGCACAAAGCGTCGTCCCGCAGGAGTGAGACCAACTTGCTTGATCAGTGGCCAGAGTTCCCAACTTGTACCGTGGAACAATGGAAGCTCAGGAATGCGTTCTTCGGTTGGATCAAGTAGATGGGTTGTATGTCCATACGTTGCTCGAATGTTGCCGCCGATGAGTTGAACCCGCTGCCAAAGGATATACTCAAGCACTTCGACTAGATATTCGGTGGGCAGGCGGGTGAATCCAAGTAAATGGGTGGGAAGTGAACCCGCGATTTCTTCCAGCGTAACCCAGCCATCGCGATCCATGTTCACGCCAGCCGCTTCAGGATTGTGGCGCAAGAGTTTGAGCAACCAACGCGACAAGCTGTAGAGCCGTCTAGATTTATCCGAACGAGTGATGCGTTGGATCGTATGGGCTTCATCCGCGATAATATCATTGGGGTCCGGCCCGCATTTCTCGACCAAAAGCGTAATCGTCTCTTGAACATGCGGTGGTAGGTAATGCCACTGAGTTTGGAGCCAGTCGATTTTCGATTGATGAGGCGACAACATTGGTACGATCCAGCAAGGTAGCCAGCGGACGAGAGCACCTCGCAATCGTAGCCATATTGTTTGCTCAACCGCATCGAAGTTTGCTCATTCGATGCTCACGAATTTACAGCAGAGAATTTTGGGACCGAGGGTTGTAAAGCGGCACGGAATTTGGCACGGAATAGGCTTGAAATGGCACGGTATTAGGCTATTTTGTGGAAAGTGAGCATCGCAGTTTGCGAGGTGCATAAAAAGAGTTAAGTCTGTTCCCCTCATGGGTTTGGAAAGTTTCGGACGAGCCTCAGTTGCAAGTCTGAAAGCGACCTTCGGAACCGAGGGTTGTAGGTTCGAATCCTACCGGGCGTGCTTGTTCTAAGTCCCAGCCGAATCGAGACTTACGATACCTGCTCGCGGTGAGCAGCGCGGCGTTTTCCCAAATCACAAAACGGTACATACCGTTTTACGGGAGGCACCTCACTATGCCGCGTCTTTCTCACGCAGTTTCCAAGTATCGAAAGCATCGTGCCAGCGGTCAGGCGATCGTTACTCTAGCTGGCAAGGACCACTATCTGGGTCCACACGGGACCAAAGCCAGCGATATCGTCTAAGACGTTCTGATAGCTGCGTACTCGGAGGCAAATCGAAAATTGCAGTACTTTGCGACTGCGAGAATGAATTGAGACGCGAATGGCAATCACACCTCGCTGGACGCGAAGTGTCGAAAAGCTTCGATCCAGTAGAATCGGCTTCCGAAATGGCTGGCGGCAAGTGCGGAATCGAAGTTTTCAATTGCCTCGCTGTAATCGCCGCTCTCAAATTGATGAATTCCAACAAGCGAGTGTTGCAGGAATCGATTCCCCGGCAGAAGGGAGAACTCATCGTTAAATTGCAGCCCTTGCGAGACCGCCTTCAGCAGCTCTTCTTCGTGCATATTGTTTGTGTTCTCACTGCCGGTGGATGAATTAAGCCAACTTGTCGCATCTCGCTGGGCTACTTCGATCGCGTGAACGGAATGTCTCCTTGTTTCGCCAAAGTTGCTAGGGGACCATCCAGCATAAAGCCATAACCGTGATCGAGCAAATCTCGCCGAGCGGCAGCAACTCGATTGTCGCCCAAAACGTGCCCGTGCCATTCTCCAAGAAGACTCCCAACTTGATATTCTGGAAATGCTGCCAAGCCATCAGCCGCTTGGTTCCCCAAGTTGATTGCCCTTGCTAACGTTTCTTTGTCCATGTTGTCGGGGAGTTCGACGACCGTGTCGAAAATGTGTAGCTTGATGAGCAGGAACTATGGGTTCTCTTTGTTAAGTACATCAAACTTATTGACCTCTTCCATAGCTGATCTTGCGAGTTCGGCATTACCCAACCTGCTGGCTTCATGTGAGTTTGCAGATGCCCGCACAATGCGAGGCGCGAGCCAGGTTGGATGTTCGTTCAGGACTGTTCCCAGCCTTTCAATGGAGGCTCCGTAGTCGATGTAGAAGTTCGCGTAGCCCAGGAATAGCTCATCGAAAACGGGGAAATCATTGCCCGGTTCCAGATCAAGATTGAGTTCCGCCCACTTATCCCAGCGTCCCTCGAAGACATAGGCGAATGAAAGTAGCGAAGCAGCAGACGCGTTTGCAGGATTTAGTTTCAGGGCTCGTTCGAGCGGACCAATGGCAAGATCAGGGTGACCGGCATGCAGCTCAATTGCACCGTCGACGGTGCAAAGCCACTCTTCAGGGGCGTTCGCTTCCTTCGCCACTAACCTAGTATCGCGGGCTTCATCAATCTCCCAAGAGCAGCTTTCTAGCAGACCTCTTTCGATGAGTAGCTTTTGACGCCAAGCCCCTAGATCCTAGGCCGAATATTTGTTGTGCTTTTTGATTTGACTTCCAAGGGGGATGATTATGATTCAGACAGTTTTGGGTTCGGTTGCGATCATCGCTGTGTTTAGTTCCAGTGCCTGCCAAGCAGACAATCCGGCGAGTGGCTGGATGAAATACTTGGAGGGTGAATCGAAGTACGAACTCTCCAACGGCAAGCGTGGTGAAATAACTTGGAAATTAGAGGCTGGTCGAGAGGCCATGGTGGGCCAAGTGAAAGAAGGAAATACTACCGCCGTCGAGCTTGGAGGTTATCAGCCAGACTAGGGAATTGCGCTGATTACGGGGTACAGCTCGACAGGAGATTATTGGCACATCGAGTACTCGAAATTTCCCGATACCGGTCCGCTTGGGACGATCCGTGGAACAGCGGAGGGCGCAGCTTTTAGTGGAGCTTTCCTGACCAGGATCGAGAATGACAAGAAGTGGGGCTGGACGATGGATGGCAAGCCGGCGATGGGGAAGCAATAAAATTGTCTACCAAACTTGGGCAACCTCAGGGTGATGGCGTGCAGGGCAAATTACTTCGAAACGCTGGTTGCAGTGAAAAAAACTTTTGATTTTCTTGCCGAACATGAGAAACTGTGAGGTCGTTCTAACGATAATTCTGCAGCCGGCGATCGTCCGCTGCGCAGGCATCCGAATGTGATATTGAATCAAGAACGGAGGCAGTATGGCTTGGTTTTCACGAATTACCAGATTTGGCGATCTTCATATGTGCTTTGCTCAGGAAAGAAATATTTCCTGTGGTGTGGCCTGCGTCATTATGGCGGCCTTTAAGATAAACAAGCTGACGCCCGGCGTTGATGCCACCTTTAGCGAGAGCGAGATCCTGGCTCGGGCAACGGCACTGTTCGGCCCAAATCCGTTGGGGACTGCTGGATTCAATAATCCGCAGATGGTGACCCTGCTGAATGATTCGATGCTCAATATGCCCGGATGGGCGCTCTCCAGACTGCCTCCAGCTCAGGTCCCACAGCGGATAATCGATGAAGTGGGCGTGGACGGTGGTTTCGGCCCCACTGTCAACGTAACTCCGGTCATCGTTGGTGTCGACTGGCATGGGGGAGGGGGGCATTGGGTCCTGGTCGATACCGTTCGCCGCTTCTTTGGCAACCTTTACGCTACTGTCTGCGATCCCTGGGATGGCAGCGTACATGTTACAAAGCTGAAACCCGGCTCCAGTTTTGCCTACACTGGAGAGGACGTGATCGATTTTGATTTTTGGGGAAAGCGCTTTAACTACAATAGCCCGTCTTCCGGAGGAGCACTCATAGGAGACATCATTTGCCGTTGACGTTGACCAGATCGACGCAAACAGCGACGAATCGAACGATTGCTGTCCTCGCCTAGCAGATCATGTAGCCTGCGTTCTCCAACTGCTTGCAGCTGGGGTGTTTGCCAACCTGAAAATTTCGGGGGGTGGACAGAGGTGAATCAAGCGCTCAAACTTCTTGACGTTTTGGAGCCAGCCGGCAAAAGGTGGAGGGAGCCTCGGCTAGAGCATCTCTGGAAATGACTTAGCATCGCAAGTCGCAGATCGCTTCGAGATCGATGCCTATTCACACGGAAACGCTGCGATCTCGGAGCGATCGGCGACTATGGCGAGAGTAAGAATGCTCTCGCGTTTGCGCACGCCGTGCGGGGTTTCCAAAGTTAGAGCACTGGACGGCAAAGATGTGACAAGGATGGAGTCCCAGGATGGAGACTGCGAGCAAGTATCGTTTCTTAGAGCGGTCGGATGGATTCATTGTGGAAGCCTCGCAGCGGATGCCGGTGCGCGTTGAATTATGTGACACCGGTTTTCGCGTTCAATTGCATCGACCAAGGCAGCTGTGTCTACTGCCGGAACTGGAGCAGATTGAAACGCAATGCCGAGCAGCCGAACCCCCTGATGTCAATTTGTTGCAGTACCGGAAGCTAGTCGACTTGGTAACCTCGGGCGTGATGTCACGTTGGAAGCCAACCAAGTTGCAGGCTCCCGACTGGCGAATTGAGGCTTGGGCCAGGCAGCAAACGCGACGAGCACTCCAAGGTCGAATCTTCGATCAGTGGCGACGACTGACGGCGAAAGCAGATCCGCAAATCTATCAGGTGCAGAAAGCGGTATTCGCGGTCTGCTTGCGCGACGTGGATCTGCTACATGAAGAAGCGTTCTACGAGGACAAGTATCTTGTGCGCGACATCCAGCACTATCGGGCTGCCGCGGCCATCGTCCCCATTGCCCGCGATTTAGTGGCTAGTCAGAGGGAACAAACAGACTTCGGCGATGAGCACACGACAGCTTTTGATGTTGGCGATAACCCGGAAACCCACGGTGATAACGAGCTATACGTTGCGCAGGAAGACGACGAAGAGCGATGTAGTTTGGATAACGTGCTACATAAACTGGCTGATTGGCAAGGACTCTATTCACGGACGGGGATGCCCTACCGCAGCCTCCGTCGTACGCTGATGAAGCTGCCCGGAGGAATCCCCTGCGGTCTATTGTATGAACTGCATCGCTTGCGACTGGTGCGTCCCATGACAAATCGGCTGGAACTGGCCTGCCTGCTCTTGTCTAGCTCTGAGCGGCCCGAAGATGACTCACGAGTTTCACCCAACCAGCGTTTTTTTCACCACACGCGTGCACCTCAACTCCGTGAAGGCCTAGCAAGAGTTTCCGAAGATTGGCAGTTCCCCCTCAGCCACCGTCGAACGGGTGACCTTGCCCGATTCGTCCGCTATCTGCTCGACTATCCAGAGGAACATCGAGGGACTTTTCGTGGATTGGTGCGAGCGGCCGTTGAATGGCACCATGCAGATTACAATGTGGCTGATTGGGAGCGGGAGTTCGGTCCGTCTAAATCGAGCTACGATGATTCGACTCCGACTAAGGTGCCTAGGATCCCCCTACCTAAAATTGCCGGAGTCTATTTCTTGCCCACCGCTGGGGCGATTCGCTCCGAGGGAAAACGCATGCAACATTGTGTCGGCTCTTACGTCGACAGCGCCGTACAGGGGAAATGCTTTTTGTTCCATGTGGAATATCAAGGCGACCAGGCCACGGTCGAACTTTCGCCAACGGGCAGCGTGCGGCAGGCTTGCGGTCCAAAGAATCAGCCGAACAGAGCCACCGAGTACGCCGAAGTCGTATTACGAAAGTGGGGCAAAGGATTAGCAGGCCCGAAACCGAGTGACACAAGCCGGCGGGCAACTGGCATCCAAGCTGTGGTCACAAGGGAGTAACGAGCCGGTTTTCACTTTTGATCAAAGACTTAGTGCTTGTTGGTGAAATCACTACCATTGACTCTCCGCTCGCATAAGCATGGTTATTCCGCCAGGCCAGCCGGGAAGGGCGAGTCGCTGGTTGGGTTGTTTTGGTCAACAAGCCATCGCGGATACCCAACGTGATTAGTAGCGCTGAACTCACGCTTTAGCGACTCAGTTCGCGGCGGAGCCAAGCCCGGGCGTAAGTCCATTTTTGTCGAGCCCGGTAAACCGTGGTACCAAGAGCGGCGGCGATTTCTTCATGCGCCATGCCGGTAGACGATCGAGCCCAAGACGGTCCTGAGAAACAGTAGGCACACGCTACTAGCTACGAAAAAACTGGTAAGCCAGAGGAACGGATTCGCTGCGGCTCCAAGTGCAAGCATCAACAGCATCGATGCCACGCTGACCAGGAACAGAAATATTGGAAGTCCAAAAGCGAATACCAACCGCGCGTTTCTCGGATTGCAATCTTGTCGATCCTGCATGCGGTAGCCCCCCAATCTATTCAACGATTCCTTGAGACTTATCTAATGGAGTTGGTATGCGTATGCTAAACCGGCCCCAAGTCGTCCATTCGAAGTTTAATTGATTGTCTGATTGCCGCAAATAAGACAAACTTTCATGCAGACTTTTGGCACTGTCAGGAAAAATGGAGAACCTGCATTGGGCGACGGTTTCTCCGTGGCGCACAAGGCTAATGGACGATCTCAAGCCGGTGCCAGTAAGCGGCCTCAAAGGACCAACCACTGGCTCGGTTTTCGAGCTCGATCTGGATCGTTTCTCCCGCGTGCTCGCTAAGATCAAAGCGAAACTCTTGCCACTGGGATTGTTGGATGGATTCCTCTAACACTTCGTCCCCATCGACGCGCACGACCAGAGTCCAGTTTCCTTGCGGGTGATTGTTGACGGCGAAAGCCAACGTGGTTTTTTTGCCAGTGGGAATTTCGATAGAGCGAGATAAAACACACGGAACTTCGCGACTTTGCGGGTGCGTAAGCAGGACATCACTGCGGCCCTGCCACTCCTGGAGCAGCCCTGGCTTCATCGCTCGCCCTCCCCAGTTCTGGACCTGCCACCCTGGGGCAAACTTTTCGACGTCGGCAGGCAATTCAAGTTGACTCAGACTGACTTCGCTCGCAACCCGGGATCCCGGTGCGGGCTTTGAAATTGCCGTTTTCGGATAGGGCATTTGGGCGTCGACTTCATCCCGCCAAGCGTGGAGCATCTTCGTCAGTCGTTCCCTGACGTCTGGCTGTGCATCGGCTAGGTCGTGTTGCTCGCCAATGTCCTTTTCCAGGTCGAAAAGTTGAACGGTTCCATTCTCGTAGTATTCGAGCAGCTTGTAATTCCCCAAACGAATCGCGCCACCCGGACTTTGATAGCCATGATTGCTGTAGTGGGGGAAGTGCCAGTAGATGGGCCCTCGCTCGTAGTCTTGGCCCTTCAAAGCGGGAACAAAGCTTCGACCGTCGATATGTTGCTCTGGCAGCGGGGGGAGGTCCAGCATTTCAAGCAGAGTGGGATAATAGTCGGTTCCTGTGACGACCGCGTGTGAAGTGGAAGCAGGCTGAATCTCGCCTGGCCAATGCACAATGAGCGGCACTCGAATTCCACCCTCGTAATTCCAACCTTTGGCCCCGCGAAGCGGCAGGTTGGAGCTCGAGAAATATGAATTCAGGACTTCTCGCGGATGATGGACACCGCGATACTGGTTGGAAGCAGCCATCCCTCCATTGTCAGAGGTGAAGATGATAATCGTGTTGTCTTGCAATCCGAGTTCGTTAAGCTTGGCGCGGATTCGACCGAGGCTTTGATCCGTCGCCTCAACCATCCCTGCGAATTCAGCGTTGTCCTGCTTCTGTTTCACCCACCACACGCGAGCATCCTGGTGCGAAGTTCGGCTGTCATTTTCTTCCAGGCTTCTCAGTCTTTCTTCCGAAATCGCAGGTCCATCGGGGTTCGGCTCCAGGATGAAATCTGGGCCCTGCTGGCGGGGAATCGCCGCGAGCTTCTTTTCGTACTTTTCAACCAGATCCTTGCGACCCTGAATCGGGTCATGGACCGAAAAGTGTTCCAGATGCACGAAGAATGGACGGTCTTGGTTCCGCTGAATGAAATCAAGAACCGCATCTGTCAGTTTGTCCGTGAAGTAATCACCGTCTTTTGATGGTAGATTTTCGGTGTAGGCCGGAGCGAATGGATGATAGTAAGACCGGACCCATCCGGTGATGGCTTCATCGAAGCCGTATGTCTTTGGATCCTTGTTCAAATGAGCCTTGCCGTAGTTCGCGGTGGCATAGCCATATTGCTGTAACGTCTCGGCCAACGTCTGTTCCGCATCAGGCAACGCAGTTAGCTTTTCGCCATGATGCAGCTTTTCGTATTCCATCTCGGGCCGCCCGCCGAGCCACTCGGTCAAATTTGTCCGCGCTGGATACTTGCCGGTCAGAATACTGGCGCGACTCGGCGAGCAGACGTGGCAGGTAGCGTAGGCGTTGTCGAAAAGCATGCCTTCCTTGGCCAATTGGTCGATCGCCGGTGTTTCATAAAACTGGCTGCCGTAGCAACCAAGATCTCGTTGCCCAAGATCGTCCACCAGAAAGAACACGATGTTCGGTGGCCTCGTTTCGGCCAAAAGAACGCCTGCATAACCGCAAATCGCAATGCACAGGGTATTCCATTTGGTGTTGCTTTTCATAGACTTGCCAGCCCTTCTTTCAGATCCTGCCATAGTATGATTCGTAGACACAATTCAAAGCGCACCCACAGACTTCTCTGGCAAACCGATTGCTACAAGGCATCGATTCAAACATGGTAAACTTTGCCTTTTTATGGCCCTGCCCGAACAACTTTTGTGATGTCAGATGTCACTCAAATCCTGTCGCAGATCGAGCGAGGAGCCCCAGCAGCTGTCGAGCAACTGCTCCCTCTAGTCTAAGAGGAGCTGCGGAAACTTGCCCCAGCAAGACCAGCCCATGAAAAGCCCGGCCAGACATTTTAAGCCACGGCACTGGTTCATGAGGCGTATTTGCGACTGGCGGGAGATGGTGCTTCTGAATGGGATTCTCGAGGCCATTTCTTCGCGGCTGCTGCCGAGGCGATACGGCGGATCCTGATGGAACGGGCGCGGCGACGGAAAGCGGAGAAGCATGGTGGCAATCTCGCTCGCGTGGATCTCTCCGAGTCGAATCTGGTAGTCGCTGATTCAGGACTCGGCATCTCCATCATCGACCTGATTCTCTAATAGGTTCACAAAAACCAGCCGACACCGCGAGTGTTACGTCACGTCCGGTCGAGTCCATTCCTGGATTGACGCAAGACGCGGATCAGGAAGATGTCCAGGTAGCCCAAATCCTGGCGGACACGTCAAGGAGCAGACATTAGGCCTACCAGATCGATTTTGCTTGCTTGGCCGCTGTGTGCCCTTTCGCGCACACGCAAGGAAAATTGGTCTGGCCTGGGCATGAACTCAAGATCTCTCTTGTCACAGCCCTGTGGCTCGAAGACGCGCATGTTGGAGTTTATCCACCTACTCGAGCATCTCGGCTTAAAAGGTATGGAAATTGCTTTGTGGTGAACACGTGGACCCTAAGGTCAGTTCGCGATTCCGCCACGTCAGGCGGATGTAGCTAATCTGAAATCGAGCGATGTGAGCTTTGCAATGGACACGTTAGAACTTGTCGGACGCAGGTCTCGGATCTGTAGTTATCAGAGTATACGGAGAAGGTTAGCAGGCTTTCTAAGAGGCTCGCGGTCCGGTGACAACCGCTGGCGTCACATGTCCGGCATCGAGTCATTAGAGTCGCGATGCCTGCTAACCGGACTACCGGATCTGCTCGTCAATGACATCACGGCACCCAGCCAAGCTGCATCGGGTGATGTGGTCCTTGTGTCATGGAAAGTAACCAATCAAGGCAGCGGGGACTTTAGAGGGCGATTTCGAGATGAGCTGTATCTGTCCGAAGATCAGTCATTCGGTAGCGACGAAAGCATTGGTACTTTTGACGCCCTAACTTTCATTCCGGCAGGACAGTCGATTACGCGCCAGCAGGCGATTCAAATGCCGATTTCTGCCGAAGGGACCGGCTATTTTATCGTCCAGACTGATGTGTTGGAGCAAATTATCGAGGAATCGGAGAGCGGAGAGAGCAACAATATAACGATCGATGACGCGTCCATTCAGATTGATGCGGCACCTACATCCAATCTGCAGGTTTCCGCGGTTACCACCGCGAGCAACGCGTTTTCAGGGCAGACAGTATTGGTAAATTGGACTACTTCCAACGTTGGTTCAGCAGCAACGAACGCTTCCCATTGGCGCGACGCCTTGTATTTGTCCGATGACCAAGTGCTGGACGCGAGCGATGTTTTGCTGGGAACCGCCGACAACGCCAGCTGGTTGGCAGCCGGCGAGAGCTATACGAACAGCTTGAGCGTGACGCTCCCAGAGGGCATCGAAAGTAAGTACTATGTCGTCGTGGTAACCGACTCGTCAAACGACATCTTCGAACGCAACAACGAGGATGACAATTCCGCAGTGAGTGGTCCAATTGCTGTGCAACTGACGCCTCCGGCAGATCTGCAAGTCACGCGCGTTGAGGCTCCGCTAGTCGCTTTGGCGGGAGAGACAGTCAGTTTGCAGTGGACCACGGCCAATCTAGGTAGCGGCAGCACTTCTGCCTCGAGCTGGCAGGATCGCGTGTACCTTTCGAGCAATCAGCAAATCGACAGTTCCGATTGGACGCTCGTGACTAGGGAGCACAGTGGAACGCTGACGCCGGACGGAAGCTACACTGCGACTGCCAGTGTGACGTTACCCGAGGGTATCAGTGGTGATTATTACTTCTTGGTTCGCGCGGATGAGCTATCGCAAGTCTATGAACACGGTGAAGATGGCAACAACGATGGATCGTCCAATCCGGCAACGATGATCTCGTTACCAGCGTCAGCCGATCTGACCGTCCCTTACTTCCACGGACCAGCTTCAGGTGCAGCCGGTAGCTCGATTCTAGTCGAATGGTCGGTTGAGAATGTTGGACCTGGTCGAACGGGTGTTTCGATTTGGAGAGACCAGGTGATTATCTCATCCGACGATGTGCTCAGCGACGACGACTATGTTCTACTATCGCGAGAACATAACAATGTGCTCGAGCCAGGTGATGCGTACACCGTGTCTCAGTCTGTGGATTTGCCGATCGAAATAGCGGCTGGCGAATACTACTTGTTTGCCACAACGGATGCTGAGGACGTAGTTTTCGAAGGTGATGACACGGCGAGCAACACTAGCATTGCAAAACCCATCAGCATTAGTCGCATCACTGCTGATCTGGAGGTGTCCTACATATCCGTAACCGCACCCACGATATTCTCTGGCGAGTCGTTCGAAGTTATCTGGACGGTTGAAAACACGGGAATGGCTGCGACCAACGCGGACTCGTGGTTTGATGAGGTGTACTTATCAGTAGATCAAGTTCTTTCCGGTGACGACGTCTACTTGGGGCGCCGGCAGCACGTAGGAGTTCTTGGGCAAGGTGGATCTTACACGGTCAACGGCGCGTTTACCGTTCCTGTTGACATGGCCGGCGAATTCTACGTGGTGGTGCGAACCGACAGCTACGAAGAAGTATTTGAGGGGGAGTGGGAGAACAACAATGATCGGTCCACGGCGGGAGCAATAGACGTTACGCTCAGTCCGGTGGCTGATCTGGTGATTAGTAGCCTGAGCGGTCCCAGCTCGGCCGTCGGTGGCCAAGACATCTCTGTGACGTGGACGGTTGAGAATCGGGGAACCAATGCCACAGGAGACTGGATCGACGCTCTTTATTTATCACTTGATCAAGTCTTCGATCCCTCCAACGATGTTCTATTGGGAAGCAGCCAACACCAGGGTGGACTGGGAAGCCAAGTTTCTTATACGCAAATGGCGAGCTACACGATTCCCGAGGGGTTGGAAGGAAGTTGGTGGTTGCTGGCTTACGTCGACGCAGGCGACGATGTCTATGAAAGAGCAGCAGAGCTGAACAATATTGGATTTTCGTCGACAAAGATTGTAATTGATTCACTTCTGCCGGCCGACCTCGTACCGACAGTCATCGCAGTTCCCACACTCGGCATGCCCGGGCAGACAGCAACCATTTCCTATACGGTCGAGAATCAGGGGGACTCCACGGCGTTAGGAGCTTGGACCGATTCACTTTATCTGTCGGCTGATGCTGTTTGGGATGTAGCGGATCCGCTCATCGCACGCGCGACGCACGCGGGAGACGTCTTGCCAGGCGCAAGCTATACAGCATCGATTTCGGCGGAGCTTCCGGGAGTCGTGGCGGGCGACTACCACGTGATCGTACGCAGCGATATCTACAACCGCGTTCCCGAAAGTAACGAAGAGAATAATCAGAGGGTGTCCCTGGATAGTATTTCGATATCACCGACCGTCGTGCAATCTGGTGCCACGCTGTTGGGGCAGTTCGATTCTAGCGGATTCGCCTATTATCGAATCCAGGTTGAGCCAGGGTTCATCCTCTCGGTTGATCTGGAAAATACGAATTCCGATGCATGGAATCAACTCTTCGTCAGCTATGAACAGCTTCCAACCCCCAGCGAGTACGAAGCTGGATCCATAGAGCCATTTCTGCAGCAGCGAGTCGTGCGGATCCCGCTTACATTGGCTGGTACCTACTACATAACGGTATATGCCGGTGTGCAAGTGACTGACAACTTGTTTACGCTGAGTGCTGCCTTGGATGCAGGGACACCGCCAGTGGCCGAAGCCGGACCTGACCAGGCCGTATTGCTGGGCGAGCCGGTTACCTTTGATGGAAGCGGATCATTCGATGCAGATGGTGAGCCGCTGAGCTACTTGTGGGATTTCGGCGATGGGCAAATCGCCGACGGTGAATTGGTCACGCACACGTTTGCCAATCCCGGCGTATACACAGTCACTTTGACCGTCGACGACGCACATGTAGGCGGCATCGCACGAGACCAATTGACTGTTGTGGTTTCCGGAAGCAAAGTGATCGAGGGTACACTGAAGATCGTTGGAACTACCGCCAACGACAGAGTTGTCGTTTACCCCATGTTCCAGCAGATCGTGGTGTGGGCAGATTTCCTGCCGAGTCGGCTGCACACGCGGTGGTTCGCTGCGAATGAGGTCGTCCGCATCGATGTCAGGCTTCTCGATGGAGATGACTACGCTAGTTTGGCCTTCAATGTCCATCGCCCTGCGTTGATGGATGGCGGAAGCGGAGACGATCTTCTCCACGGAAGTTGGAGCGACGACATACTGCTAGGCGGCCCCGGCAATGACTTGTTGTTTGGATCTCTTGGACGGGATCTGCTTATTGGCGGGTTGGGAGCTGACCGGATCTTCGGCTCTGAAGGACAGGATATCTTGGTGGCGGGCATCACGCTGTGGGATAACAACGATTTGGCCTTGCAGTCCATTATGGAAGAGTGGACAGCGCAGCGGAACTTCTCGACCCGGATTAACAATCTACGGGGTATTCCTAAGGGTAGCCATGATCGAATGAACGGAGACTATTTCCTCAGCGCTGACGGAAGTGGGCTAGCCGGCTCGCCGACGGTGTTTGACGACTCGGACCGAGATATCATTTCGGGTGGCTCGTCCCGTGACTGGTTTCTGGCGAAGACCATGGAGAACGGTTCCGGTGTGGTATTCGACCTGCTCTTGGATCTTCGTCGGCGAGATCGCAAAGACGAAATTAGGTGATGGTTAAACAGTAAGATACATCTCACAAGATCCTCAGGCGGGCCGAAAGGGGAGGATGGCTACTATAACCAGATGCCACGCGTTGCATAAACGGCGACATGCCGGGGCAAAGGAGCAGAGAGATGCTTGAGCGATTCAAGAAAATTTTCAAGGCCGAGAAGCGTACCACAAGCCACGCTGGAGACCTTTCCGATGAAGTCTTGGTTGCGAACGTGGCTTATCAAATTGCCTATTACGTCGTCCCTTCCTGCGTCTTCGATGAAAACGAACAGCAGGTTGACATGTGCTTGCGGTACGATAGGTGGGGAGAGTTCCTTTATTTTCAACTTTGCCAAGCCCTGGGCATCAATCCCAGCCGCTCGATCGTGCAGGAGTTTAAGACCGATCACGGAATGCTGGATGACGTCCGCAAGTATGTAGTTATCGAATATCCCACTCCGAAGGCAGATTACCTTACATCAGGTGTATTGGCACCTTATTTCTCTGGGATCATTCGGCCGGGTGCTGACGACACAATCGACTGCTTCGTACTAGGCCAATCGCCAGATCCGGAATCTACGACCTTTCGGCGTGTCTCACGGGACGGAGTCAACCAGAATCTTGGACGCGGGCCAGCGCCTGAGCGCGAACAGTTTCTTGCCTGGATCCGTGGGCACTACAGCCATATACCTGGACCCCGGAGTTGAACGGTTGCAATATGGGACTACTTGTTCGCCGCGAAATCCTGCGTTCAATTGCGAACATTCAATCCAGCATTAGAATGACGCGAAGAAGAAGTCTTTTGACGCAATTCCTGAACGGGCCCAACAACTTGGTTGGCCTGTTGTCACTCAAGGCGCGGACGGTCAGGGAGTTCACTGCTGTCATGTCCAAGTCAATGCCAAGCATTGGGTTTTCCCCGGCGAGTCAACGCCGGCGCCGCAAATTCCACTTGAATTCGCATTCGGTCAATTGAAACTCAATGATCTAAGTGGCGGCTGCGATTTGCGCCCGATGAATCCAACACGAAAAGCCCGAGATGGGATCCGTATTCCAATCTGCCATGAATAATCTCGCGGACGTACTTCAGATTTCGGCTCGATTCACGGGCAATACTCGAGCAGCGCCTACCGTACTCGCGCTGAGTTTGTTCTCGTTTGTGATCGGTTGTAGCGATCCGCAAAAAATGGATTGGCCCTCGACATTGAGCTGGGTGCGAGAAACGTTTCCAGAGGTCAGCCAGATGTCTACAGCGGAGTTCGCTGAGCTCCTGGCAGAATCAGAGATGCCGCTCGTTATTGACACTCGCTCGCTAGAAGAATTCCAAGTCAGCCATATTCCCAACGCATACCATGCGAGAACCGCCGAGGAAGCGTTGGAATTGATCCAGCAACTTCAAGCGAAAAGTCCTGTAGTCCTGTATTGTTCCGTGGGATATCGATCCAGTGAAATGGCATCACGGCTGGAAAAATCTGGCGTGGACGGCGTTTACAATCTAGAAGGTTCCATCTTTAAATGGGCGAATGAAGGGCGAGACATTGTTTCGCATAACGGTCGAGCCCAAAAGGTACATCCCTACGATCGGAATTGGGCACAGTTGCTAAATCAAGAGCTGCGGGCCGATCTCTAGCAGATCGATTGGACGGTTGAATCGGACGTCCAATACCACTAACCACACTCGGTAGAATTATGGAATGAAGTGACTGCGTTGATGGCCGCCCAGGAGTTGTTTCTGCAACGAGGGTAGCAGACACCGCGGTTGATGACCTTGGACGCGTGATGTGGATCTCGAAGGGGTAGTGTTTACGCGCAGCACGAAGGCGGATAGTCCTTGGAATGACGGGTGGCCAGATTTCCGCGGAGCAGGCCAAGAAAAAGCGCGGAATGGATCCCAAACTGTCGCTGTCAGTAATTTTGTCTGCTAGTATTTCCTTGTGCCTGCGCGCGATGTGTGTCGTGTCAGACAGCGATTCCACCAACCCCTTTTGGAGTAGCTTGATGCATCGAGGATTTGTGGCGATCTTGGCCGTAGTCTTTTTGCTCGGGCAGTCTGTTGCTGCTCAGGAGCCCGCGGATCCTTCCGACACGGACGCTCTTGCGTCCGTAATCGAGTTGTATACGACCAGCTTCAATGCGCGGGATGCCAAGGCACTGGCAGACCTGTGGTCGGAAGAAGGCGTGTTGAGCGATCGTTCCACAGGCGAGAAGATTGTCGGGAAAGCGGCGATCGCCGAAGAATTCGAGCGTGTCTTTATGCGAGAAGATCTTCCGCAATTGAGCGTGGAGACAGAATCCCTGGACTTCGTGTCACCCAACGTGGCAATTGAGCACGGGATCGCCACGCTGACGACCGTCAATGATGAAGGCAATGCTCCGCTTCAGAGTAGCTATAGTGTGGTCTACATCAGGCAAGGCGAGCACTGGCGGATTGATCGTGTCACCGAACAGGAGTTGTTGCCTGAAAATCCTGGGCATGCAGCTCTCAAGCAACTCGAATGGCTCATCGGCGATTGGATTGACGAACAGGACGAGGTTACCCTGGAAACCTCTTGTCGCTGGACGGCCAACGAGACCTATATTAGCCGGACTTACAAGCTCTTCAGCAACGGCGAATTGAATTCATCGGGCCTGCAAATCATCGGTTGGGACCCTGTCGGGCAAGAAATTCGAAGCTGGCTTTTTGATTCGACTGGGACCTTTGTCAGCGGCACGTGGACGGAGCGTGACGGCAAGTGGGTCGTACAATCCAAGGCGACTCTGTCCGACGGCGGCCGGGGTTCCTTCACGAGCATCTTCCGCCCACTTGAGGATGGCAATTACACCTGGGAAAAGATCAACCAAGTTTTGGATGGACAGCTTCTGCCCAGCGTCGATGAGACGATCGTACGTCGCAAGTAGCCTCGAGAATCAATTTCATATCACGGCAGCAAGAATGAGATACCGCTTCCCATCTATCGTGTTAATACTTGTGTCATGGGTCGGCCTTGCGAACGTGGGGGATCCGTTGCTTGCGCAGCGGGGACGCGGCGGAGGTGGAGGAGGAGCCATGCGGGGTGGCGGGGGAATGAGCCGAGGCGGCGCCTCGATGTCGCGCCCCACTCCTAGTCGCTCGCCTTCGATGAGTCGTCCGTCGCCCGGCGGGTCCATGAATCGACCGAGCCAATTGCCCAGTCGTCCATCTACCAGTCGTCCATCCGCAGGCCAGTTGCCGAGTCGGCCTCCGACATCCGGGGCGAGCCGGCCTGGCGGTTTGCCCGAGCGGCCAGCGACGCGACCTAGCCCTGGGGCTGGAACACGCCCTGGAGGACCGCCAAACATTCCGTCGACAAGACCCTCAACACGCCCTGGCACATCGCCCGGTACATTACCCGGCGGCGGAACACGGCCGGGCACATTACCCGGCGGCGGGACAAGGCCCGGAAATCTTCCTGCCGGTCGACCTTCTCAAGGCCAATTGAATGATTTTCTGGACATCAATCGGCCCGCCACGCGCCCGGGGACAAGACCAGGCGGAGGTGCTGCGGGGGATTTCTTGCACAACGATCGGCCCCTGCCTGAAACAAGACCTGCACAGCGCCCAGGGACAGGCGGACGGCCGTCTCAGTTGCCCGAGACCCGACCCGCGCCTGGCGAACGCCCGCCCCAACGCCCCGAAGCCCGGCCACCGGTTACACGTCCACCCGTTACACGTCCACCCGTTACACGTCCATCGGGACAGAGGCCGCCGATCGCAGGTCATCTTCCATCACAGCGGCCGCCTGGTGTGCGTCCGCCGGGCTATCGGCCACCGGGGGCACGACCACCTGCCTACCGGCCACCCGGCTTTCGTCCTCCACTGCCAGTTTACCGCCCGGTTTACGGTCCGGGGTTTTGGAATCGGCCTACTTGGCGCTGGGGATGGGGCGGCTACCGCAACAACTGGTGGGCCTGGGCGTCCGCTGGAGCGGTGACAGGTTGGTGTCTTAGTAGCGTAAGTCAGCCGGTGTACTACGACTATGGCACCACGCTCTACTATGAAGGCGATAACGTGATCTACAACAACGAGATCATTGCGTCGAGCGCTGAGTACGCACAGCAGGCACAAGAAATCGCGGCCGGCGTGCCGGACGTGGAGCCCGAACAAGTGGAGTGGCTTCCGCTCGGTGTTTTCGCCTTGACCGATAGCGATGGCGACGTCCAGGATTCCACTCTGTACTTACAACTGGCCATCAGCAAGGAAGGGATCATTGCCGGAACGTTTCAAAATACGGCTACCGAAAACTCGTTTGAAGTCGAAGGCACCATTGATAAAGAGAGTCAGCGAGCCGCCTGGGGGCCAGTCGGCGAGCAATGGCCGATCATGGAAACCGGCATTTATAACCTGACCGAAAACGAAGCCGGGGCCTTAATTCATTTTGAAGACGGCCAGACACAGCAGTGGACCATGGTCCGCATGGACGAGCCGGAAGCGGGGACAGCAACGAACGCCAACTAAGGGGCATCACGCAAAACGCAGGTAGGGTTCTCAGCGCACAAGGTCACGGGCTGGAGATGCTGCTAGACGCCAGGAAATCCAAAACTCCGACGAGTCAGAGCACTCCAAAGTTAGAGCATCTAAAAGCTTTGACAAGTCGAAGCATTCCAAAGTGAGAAACGAGCAGGGGAGTGCAAGCGGACGCGTCAATGCTGGCTCACGAGAACCGAAAGACGGTAGCTGGCCGGACCCAATTAAGCGCAATGCAAAAAGTGGTTGACGGACCTGCTGCAACAGCGGCCTCCAAACAAAGGATCTAATTCATGCACGGCAACACGGATTCCACAAGGCACTCACAGCCGAAGGGCACACGTCGAAACCTGCTGCGTTCCTCAGTTGCCTTGTCGGGCGCAGCCATGCTCGGAAGCGTCCCGCGTGCTCTGGGATTCCAAAGTTCCAACAGTCGGCCGCGGATCGGCGTCGTCGGATGTGGCAGTCGCTGGGGATGGCAACTGGCCAATGGCGGTACCTACGGAGTGGGAGTCAATTTTGCGAAGTATGCCGACTACGTTGGCGTTTGCGACGTGGATTCGGAGAGATTGGCGGCTGCCGAACAACTGGTCCGTCAATGGAACGGCCGCGGGCCCTCAGCCTCCGCGGACTATCGCGACATCATTCATCGGGATGACGTTGACGCAGTCCTCATTTTCACCCCGGATCATTGGCATGCGAAAATCGCCATCGAGGCATTGAAGGCTGGCAAGGACGTGTATTGTGAAAAGCCGATGACGCTGACCGTCGAGGAGGGACAGCGAATTTGCCAGGTCGTGAAAGAAACAGGCCGGGTATTTCAGGTCGGAACGCAGCAGCGTAGCGATTCTGGCATGCGTACCGCAGTGGCACTCGCGAGATCGGGGCGCTTAGGAAAATTGCAGCGTGTCGAATGCGGAATCGGCGGTGCCCCCGTCAGCCCCGCTATTCCTGTTGCGACTCCGCCGAAAACCCTCGATTGGAACCAGTGGT
>JANSWS010000507.1 GCA_024743355.1 bacterium | reverse complement strand
GCCGCTCTTGGTTTCAAGGCAACCATTGCGCGGTATCAATTTCTTGTTTGCACCCGAGTCCCGACATCAACAATCGGTATTTGAAATCTATCGGGCGAAGTAGCGACGAACAGCCAAACCGCAGTATCATAGATTGCGGTCACTTGGAAAGCCCAGATTCCAGCCACTGCCTTGGCTGGACTGTGAGCTCGGTCCGCTGCAGTTGCATTTTGGAACAAGCAATTGTCGGAAAGGCGGCAGAGAACCTCGGCTCACGCCAAAGCGACTGACGGATTACAGATAGGTTTTCGGTCCGTATGGGCATGCTGGAACTTGCAGTTAAAGCAAAACCGCCGTTGACAATCCACACGCAAGCTGTCCATACAACGGAACGATGCCCTTTCAGCCCAGAAACAAGGTCTCCAGCGGAAAGTATCCGCGGCTTTCTGTTCTCATGACGCAATTCAGCTAGGGATGTGATTTGATGGCCAACTGGCGAGAACAAAAAGGCAAGGGCGCCAAGAAGAAAGAGGAGCCGCTGAAGGCGCCCAAGCCGATTTCTTCCACGATCCATCAACCCGGTAATTCGACGGGCGATTGGAGAACCCGCGGCAAGCGTTCTGAGAGAGCTACCAAACGGCAGGCATCACAAGTTCGAAGCTGGCGTGACAATCGAACTCAAAGCGATCTTCCAACGAAAGCCTCGTTTAGCAGATGGGGACTGCGGCTATCACTCCTGGCCCTGGTGATTTGCATGGTTGCGTGGGCCATCTACTGGGCTGCCACTCAAGTTCCTCGACTGAACGTGTTCGTTTTTGTGGGTGACAATTACCAATCGCCAGAGTTAGATCAAAATCCCTTTAGCAACAATGCACGTGATTCCATTCCCCAAGTCAACCCGGAGAATATTGTTTCGATCCTGCCCTCCGACCGAGGTTCTCCCACCGACGGAAGACTGCAACAGCTTGAGGGCGACCAATGGATCAAGGATTTTGAACTGGGTGATGCGACGGGCCTGCTGAAGGGCGGCGGTCCTAGCCGAAAGACGGTTGCATTTTACATCAACGCCTACGCGCGTTTTGAGAATCAAAATCTGCTGATTTACTCCGCTCAAGCAAGTCCATTTTCTACTCAGCCCGGCAGCTCGCAGGCCTCCGGCATATCGCTGGAAGCAGTACTGAAATCGATTGCCGATTCCATTCCAGATGCATGCTTGGCATGGGTCATCTTTGATTTGCGTTTACCACCCGCGATCGAAACTCAGGAGCAACTCAATCCACCCTGGCGATCGGTCACGCAAACGGCTTTAAACAACCTGGGGGCCATCAGCGAGAAACTGCTGATCACCTTGCCCTGCGACGATGGCCAACAAAATTGGCTGGCACCAGAATTCAAGAGTTCATTCTTTGGCCATTACCTGCAGGCGTTGCTCTCCGGTCAATTTTCAAGCGTGGGAAGCTTTGACCTGAATCTCAGATTGGACGAGTTCCAACGAGAGTTGCTGGCCAGGGTTCGTAGCTCCGTCATGAATCGTCGCTACGCGGTACAGACCCCCGTCTGGTTAAGCGGACGCGATCTGCGGGAGCTTACAAATCACAAGTTAATCAAAGTTGAACGAAGGTCCGAAGCTCAAGCCACCAACCAGTTTTCCAAACCGTCGACGTCCGGGGCGGATCCATTGTGGAGGACGCTCACGGAATCGGATTTGTCGCAAGCCTTTCGGTGGGATCCATTGGGATACGCCAGAGTCGAAGCTCCGCTGCTTGCATGGGAAGACGCCAACCTGTACCGACCGGACGCTGCCGAGAACTTGCTGAGCCGAGCCAAGCAGGCCCTCGCGCAAATAGAAAAACCGCGTGTCAGCTTTCAAGTGAGCTTGATCGAAGATGAGCTCCGCGCGCGGTATTTTGAAACCTTTGATCCTAGTGTTCCACTAAATGAATTGGCTCAGCTCACCCGAGACATTCTGGCATCGCTGAAGGATGTCGATCGCGTGCAGCCCGAGTTCTGGCGGAACGGGGAGGAGCCGAAAGCTCAAGCCGAGGAAGGAGTCGAAGTAGCTCAGCTGGAGCCTTCAGCGGAGATGTTGCTTCCGAAGCAGGCTCGACCATTTCTGATATGGAATCTGTATGCCACGGCTGTGCGGCAGCGAGACGCCCAGTTGTTACAGTTCCTGTTCGATCCCGCTCGCATCCGCGCTGCGCTCGAGTACGCGGGCCAAGACCAGCCCGAGTGGCTCGAAATGCTTTTCCTTCATCGCCTGGCCCAGGACATGGACTGGAACGAACTGCGTACTTTCGATGATCGAGTCGCCTATGTATGCGCGGAAGCCGTTCATCTCTTTCACCGCATTCAAGAACTCTCCGCCCATCCCGAGCCTGCTCTGGCTCTTTGGAGGCAATCGAATCTACCCGACCTGGAAGGGAATTTCTTGGCCGGCATGGACCGCCTCCTGGCAGGCCGGTGGCGGGAGGCCGATCAGATGTTCAAGTCGGTTGAGTCTGTCGTGAAACAGTTGGAATCCCAGGGCAAGCAGCTGGCTGAGATGGTCAGCGAGACACAACAGTGCATGCATGACCTGCCCTATCTGCTGGCCTGGGCTCAAGCTGAGTACCAGTTTGCCGACAACGAGGGCGGGGCGTCCAGACAGAGACTGGAAGCCATCTGCCGAGAGCTGGGTAGCTGCGCGGACCTGAGTCAGCAGGTTTACCTCCAGTTGGAGGACATCGGCTCACCAACCGCGGAATTATTCGCTCAAGCGGAGCAACTGCATGAGCTTTGGCAGGGCATCACCGGCGAAATCCAGCAGCTAACGCTTGACTACGCATCCAACCCTCCGGGACCCAAAGCATTTCGTCGGAATCGGATTGCACTTAAACTTCCATCTCCCTTAATCAGCATCGAGACACGCAAGCAGCTGCGCGATCAGAGCTACCAGTGGCTCACCGAAGAGATACTCGATACCGATGTCACCAACGATGAGCTGAACCGCGTCGAGCGTTCGTCGGAAAAGTTAGTCGAGCTATTTCTTTCTGGCATCCCAGAAAACTCGCAATCGCAGAAATGGTCGGCCCTGGCGGAGCGGGATCTGCGGGCGGAGCTAGGTTTGCTTTCCGGTGCGGACAACAACTCGCTGGTACTCGATTCCACGTATACGGATGCGCGAAATCACTTGCTACGGATTGAGTTCTGGCAGCGTCTCTTTGCGCCCCATTATGGGAGTTTCGCCTCTCTACACGACCTCCTGGTACGTTCTGCAGGCGGAGCTGAGACATGGGTTTGGAAGTCTGCATCGTTGCGATGGGACCTGGACGCAGCCTTTGGCCAGCAACTTCAGACACAGCGATTGGCAAACGCGTCGTGGGGTAACGGCCCGATCGATCAGTCCGCGGACGGTCGCAACTTTTGGTTCGTGAAGCAGGCGAAGAAATATGCTTTAGGAAAAAGCGCATCCGCTGCGCCACCCGCCTGGTTCAACTTGCGGGACGGATTCGAGAAGGCCATGCAAGAAGCGTTGCAAGACCAAGCTGAGAGCCTAAGTTCTCTCACATTGCAGGCGGAAGACAGACGCAACGTTACCTTGATCGGCCCCCAAACCACAGGAATGGCCAACGTGTACATCGACGCGCCGCAGGGCCGTTTCTGGTCCTCGGAGCAGTCATCCTGGATGGTCGATCTGAATGCCAGCCAGCGCCAGTCCAGCTTTGAACCGCAGCCTTGGACCTCCACCCCGGAGTTGCTCTTGAGTTTCCGGGGAAATCAGATTGTTCAAACGCTTCGAGGGACATCTCCGCCTGCCGCTCAACCTCCACGACGCTTAGCGTGGGAGCGCCCTGAGTACAAAGGCGCTCGATTGACCGTTGAGGCCACCCAGAATCGGCCCACATTGCGAATTCTGCTGCTGGTAGACTGCTCGGAATCCATGGAGTTTGTGGTCAACAAGAATCCTCAGACAACGGTGATGGATATCATCAAGGAGGCCGCCACAGTCATTCTTGACGAACTCGAAAAGATTCACCAGAGCGAAGCAAAGGTCGAAGTAGGCGTCATTGCGTTTGGTTTGAAACAGACCCCGCCCAGCATTGCCACTTCGCTATCCGAACTCGAGCCTCGCATTTACCGCACACGTGACGTTCGCACCTTGGACGAGGATTGGCATGCGGGATTACAACGCATGGTTTCAAGTTTTGGTCCCAGCGGCGACACACCACTATACAACGCCATCGTTTACGCCAATGAAATTCTCGGTCGCGACCGTTCGTCTGAGAATTTCGTGTTTGTTCTCACGGATGGCGTCAACCTTATCTCCAAGGACGTGGCACGCGTCGAAAAAAATTACCAGGACGTGAAACGCTCGATCACTCAGTCACGAACTAACGTGAGCATTTTTCACTTCGATCACTTTGACGCATGGCTTGCAGCCGAAATCCAAGAGGCTAAAGCTAGAAACAGTCCACTTTCCAATGCACTCATACAGAAGACTCGCGAGCAGTACATCGACGGCATTAAAGAAATCAAAAACATCATTGACGAGCCTCAGTATGTTCGCTCTGAAAACACCGCCAACGTCGTCGATGCCATCAAGAAATCGATCCCCAGAACTGTCTACCGCGTCATTGTAGGCGGCGATCCTCCTGAAGAACATTTTCTGAATGAACCGGTAAACATCTCGCAGAATCTTCTGCCAGCGAACGTTCGACTGGAAACTCTCGCTGCAAATGGCAATTCTGCTTCGACCGAACTGACTTTGGAGGGCGGCGAGGAAATCACGCTCGCATACGACGCAATCTTCCGTCGCTTTCAGTTCCCCCTCGCATCGTCAGCAGGACTGGTGGTCGGCGAACCACGTGGGAGCGGATTGAGTTGCAATCCTCTGCTGAAAGTCGAATACGATACGCTACTACCTTGGAACCCTCCGCCGGAGTACCGAGACCAGCTTGGATTTCGCTTTACCCTGTACTGCCAACCGGAGGTGACCGAT
>JANSWS010000293.1 GCA_024743355.1 bacterium | reverse complement strand
TACTCTCCCCTTGGGAGAGTCGCGAGTCTTGCTAGCTGAGAGGGCTTCCCCCGCAGCTGACAAAGTCTCGCTCTTCTATGAGCTCTCCATCCTACCATTGCTTTGCATTTGCTGGTCCCGGTGGAGGGCTATCAAACCATTTTCAATTTTCCAACGTTTTCTTAACTTGTCCGCTAACCGATCCAGTTTTCCCGGTCTTCCTCTCCCAGCAAACTTGCCAGTGCGGAATCGATCTTGGACTCCGCGTCGGATCCATCTTCTTCGATCCAACTCGTGTCCGAAAGTGCGGCATCAGCTCCCACGTCAGAGGCCCCGAAGATCTCCGCATCCGCCGGACGCACGGGTCCGTAGACCAATTGGTCGTTTCGAGCTGCTATTCGCATGCCGATGTGTGCATTGTCGCTGGAACTGCTGACCAACTGCTGTGAGCCAACATTTAGTTCAACGGGATAACCGTAGCCAATCAACTCCGCAGCGGCATACTCACCTTCGCCTTCACCGGAACCGCTGGCTGCGTTGAGCTCGTTGATCACGATCAAGGCGTCCAGAGCCGTGATGAAGTTGTTGCCATCCACGTCGCGGTAGGGCGGCGGGGGAGGCAAGTTTTCAACATTGCCGTCACCTGGATTGGTATTTAGGAAATTGATCACCAGCAGCGCGTCGATGGGTGAAATCGTTCCATCCGCATTCACGTCCAGTGCATTGACCGGATTCTGGTGAGGAGGTGGTGGCGGATCACCAATGCTGAGCGTGACCGTGGTAGCCAGACTCAAGCCATTACCGTCCGAAGCCTGGTAGACAAAGGTGTCGGTAGTGCGACCCGAGTCGAAATCATGCTCGTAGGTAAAGGTTCCATTCGGATTGAGGGTAAAGCTCGCCGCAAATTGCGGTCCGCTCACCAAGACGGCCGTCAGAGGCCGGCCTTCCGGATCGCGGTCGTTGGCCAGAACACCATCGTCTTCCGGTCCACCCACCAATCCCAAGGGATCGGTGGTGATCAAAGTACCGCCCTGCGGCACGCTGTAGAAGTCAGGCCGCGTGATCGGCACGTTGTCGACTTCGTTGACAACCAGATTAAAGGTGTCCGTGACGGTCAGGCCCGCCTCGTCCGTGGCACTGATCGTGATGGTGGAAACACCTGAGCGATTCTCGGCCAACTGCAATACCAGCCTGTCACCGACGATAACCGGCGTCACCAACAGCGGATTGCTGTTGCTGGAAACGGCCAGCGTCAGCACATCTCCGTCCGTCACTACATCGGGATCGAAGAAGTAGTTGGGTGTCAGCACGATTTCGGGATCGGCATCGCCCTCGTCGACGTTGACATCGGGTAGAGGCTGTACCAATCGCGGTGCGTCGTTGACCGATCGCACGGTCAGGGTAAGGGTGTCGGTAGTTGTCTCACCGGCCGCATCTCGGGCTTCCACCACGATCAGGGCGCTGCCGTTCTGGTCTGCCAGCAAAGTTAGTTGCAGATCTTCGCCATCGACGATTGCTGTGACGAGTTCCGGGGCGCTGTTGCTGACCAGTCTGTAGGTCAGTACATCGCCGTTGGTGATCACGTCGGGGTCAAAGAACACGTTGCCTAGATCGACCACGCGGGGCGGAGCATCTTCGTCCAATGCGACTTCACCCATCGGATTTTGTACCCGCGGTGCGTCGTTAACAGGCGTGACCGTTACGGTAACGGTGCCGATGGCTCGAGCCGGATCAGGCACGCCACCGCTGGTTCCGTTGTCTTCAATCTCGTAGAAGAAGGTGTCGGTACCCACGAAGTCCATGGCTGGCGTGAAGATGACATTGTTGCCATCCACAACCACGGTTCCACCATTGGTGCTGAGCGGCTGGACGCCCAGGAAGGTCAGTTCCTGACCCGATTCAGCCGGTGGTCCCGGCAAATCGTTCGACAACAAGGTAGTGATCGCAACGGTGCTGGGCGTATCTTCTGCCGTAGTCAAGAAGTCGGCACCGGGGATCGGCGGATCGTTCTTGTCGGTGACGGTCACGGTTACCGTAGCCGATGCACTCAGTGGTGCGGCGACACCGCTGGTCGTTCCATTGTCGGTGATCGTGTAAACGAAGGTGTCTGTGCCGATAAAGTTGTTCGGCGGAGTGTACACAACGCGCCCATCGACCAGCGACACGGCTCCACCCTGGGCAGAAACCGCATCCACATCGGTGATTCGCAGAATTTGGTTGTCTTCGTTGGAATCAGGGCCCGCATCGTCATTGGCCAGCAGCACACTGGCAGGCAGATCCAATGGCACGTCTTCGTTCGTCGAGACCTGATCGTCACGAGCAATCGGAGCGTCATTGACTTCGGTGACCGTGATGGTAACCGTACCGATATTATTGGAGTTCAGTACGCCATCATTGACCCGATAGGTAAACGTGTCGGTACCATTGAAGTTGGCGATGGGCTTGTAGAAGAACGTGCCGTCGGCGTTCAGCGTGAAACTCTCCGCGAAAGACGGAGTTGTCAGCAGTTGGACGGCCAATGTGCCACCATCCGGATCAACGTCGTTGACAGCCACGCCATCGTCGATGGGGAATCCAGGCGTCTGGGATCCGTCGGCGTCAATGGTTGTGAGAGATGCATCTTCCGCCAGGAAGTACTGGTCGTTGTTAGCTACAGGCGGCGTACCCGGCACGATGGTTACGGCATAGTCTTCGACTTCACCGTCCGTTGCCAATCCCGTGGGAACCAGACCACCGTCGCTGCTACTGCGGAAGCGGGCCATGGTGATCGTGGCCGCATTCGGCACGGGGGCCGTGGCGGGGACCGTTACCATGAAGGTCTGCGTCAGCGATTGGTCGGTAAAGCGTACCGAATCCAGAATCTGTTCACCTGGATCGTCCCAGTCGCCATCGGCATTGAAGTCAATCCAGGCGTCCACAAAGCCGGCCGAAGAAAGAGTAATCTCAATCGGCGTAATGATGTTTGGATTGAAGATACCAGCTGTGTTCAGATTCGCTCCAAATACCACACCATCATCATTGTCACCGTCGGCCTGAGGCGTGGGCTGACCATCGACTTCGGCGTCAATGGTAGCTCCCAGTAGAGCCGTGTCGCTGATGATGTGCCGCGCACCGTCGTTGATGCGTTGTGTTGGATAGCGGCCCGACGTGGTGTTGTATGGATCGGGCGCGTCGCCGTAATCCAACGTCAGCCCGGGCATCAGAATGGTAAATTCTGTTTCATTGTTGATGCGATTCGGTCGCAACAAGTTGCCAGCCAGGTCAGCTACTCCACGCAGGAAGAAGCTGTCCAGATCTGCGCTTATGGCCGTCGCGTTCTCAACAAACAAGGTGTCGCCACCACGATCTTTACCGATCAGCGCCGTATTGGGAGCGGCATTGATGGCGTCGATGATGGCCTGCTTCATGTCCTCGCCGGTAAAGCTCACGTCTTGAATGAAGCTTACCGCGTTCGCCCCTCCTGCCACGCCGGACTTCAGCAGCGTGGGTGCTGTCGAAGTATCTGTGGTGTAGACCGGGGTGTCATTCAATTGCAGGATACCGCCGGGAATGGCTGTCGGCACCAGGCCTAGCCCGGCTCCCTGAATGGCAGCACGCATGCTCTCAACCACCGAGTCGGCCGTGCTGCCGGCGCTGAACAGGATCGGAATGCGACCGATCACGAATCCGTTGCCCTGATCCACGTTCTCGAATTCAAATGTGCGCGAGACAGTGCCATTACTGATTGTGAAATATTCCCCGTCGCTTACCACTCCACGTGACTTGCTAACGTTCGAATTGTTCACATCGACAGCAGAGGTCGCCAAAGCACCCAGGCTGACAACGCCATTGCCCTGGTTCACGGCCAATATACCAATGCCAGATCCGTTAATGGCGGTGGTCATGGCCGCGGCAATGTCATTCTGAGTACTCAGTGAATTGAACGGAATGACGACGTTGCCAGGTGTACTGGGGCCACTGAAGTTGGAGTCGAACTCGAAGACACGGCGGATACCGTTGTTGGTGATCGAGAATGTCGCGTCTTCGGTGATATCCGCGGCTCCGCGTGGAGGGGCGGTCAGCAGCAAGGGGCCAAAGACCTCCAATCGCGTACTGGTCTGCACGCCCGGTTCACCGGACAACGTCAATGCCGGCGCCCCCGAGGTATCCACACGGTCGCTGGATACTCCACCGATGGCCACATTGCCTCCGCCCACGTGACGCGGCGAAAGCCCCAATCCAGCTCCGGCAATGGCATCCGAAATGCGTTGCCCAATTTCCGATTCGGTATCACTCAAAGCGATTGGGATCACCGTATTGGCTGAATTGGCGCTGCCATTCGAGTCAAACTCAAAGGTCTCGCTGCCGCTGGATGTGGTGACCGTGAAGGTGTTTCCATCCCCGAGCGAACGGGAGACACCGACCACGGACAGATTGGAATTGGCCGCTACCACCGAACCGTTCAAGCTTAGTCCCAAGTGAATTACCAAGGGAGAAACCTGAGTTGGCGTAATATTGAGCGGGCTCGCCTGCAGGGCGCTCAGTGTCAGTCGGGTCAGGTCTTCCGCTACGACAGCCGAGCTAAAGTCAATCCGCGAGTTGCCCGGCTGAACGGCTCCGTTGTTGTCGTATTCGAAGACGACGGTGCGTCGGCCGTCGCTCACGGTAAAGGTCTGTCCATCCGTGATTCCGCCTGGACGCGGGCCCAGCGATGGAATCCTGATCGCCTGCGTGGTCGGAGGCTGAGAGTTGGCCGAGAAATTGGTGTCCAGCAGTGTTCCGGCAGCGGAGCCCAGGAAAATCTGACCGTCGGGCAAAAGCTTGGGAGCCACGATATTCGCACTTTGGATGGCCGCTAAAGTGGCGTCCGCAATCTGCTGTTGACTCTGTCCGTATTCAAAGCGAATCGGCACATTGCCCGGCAGCGAGTTGCTGTTACGGTCATATTCGAAGGTAGTGACTACTCCCGCTACGGTAATCGAGAAACGGTCTCCGTCGGAAACCCCGCCAGCCGCGCCACCCGCCAGAGGAATCTCAAGCACTAATCCTTGAGGAACTTGCAGTTGGTAGCCACTGTCGAGTTCGAAGTAAACGACACCGCCCTGGTTGTCCGTGATGGTGAAGAAGTCGCCATCGGTAACCTGGTCACCGGACGGCGCGGTGACGACAAAGCGATCCTTGTTGTTGATCGCGATTTCATACACGGCACCGTTCTTCCAAACGCCGGCCAGTGGAGTGAAGATCAACTCATTCGTCGTGGTGTTGTAGGTGAAACGATAATCCAAGCCTTCCGTCAGCAATCGGCCGTTCTCAAATAGAGTGACTGCCGCACCCGGCTTGCGTCCCGCCACGGCCGGTCCAATTACAGTCGTGTCATCGATGCCAATGCCGGGGAATGGATCCGATGGCTCGAATCCGTCGACCAACTGGATACGGAATTCCGGATACACACCACCATTCAGTTCGATCACGGATACCGTGTTATCTCGGTCCACGCCCTTGGAGTCGTTGTCCAGCGGTCGTACAGCTTCGGCCGATGGTCCTACAAAGTCGGCGCGGTCCAGAGCTCCACGATCCTTGAATACGTCGGAACCTTGGCCGTTGGGAGGAGCCACGGATGGGTCATCGATACGCAATTGCCCAGTCGCATCACGCTGTGGTGCCAAGACTGGCGAAACGGCGATTCCCATGGCTTCCTTGATCGTGCGGAATGCCTCGCGTTCCTCCAAGGAGTCGATGCTGCTATCAATGATCCGCGAGCCTGCCGCTGGCAGGAACTGGCTGGCCTGGGCATTCACGAATACGCGTTGGGTGTTGCCGAGCGTAATGTTGAAGTCGAGAGCCGTGTTGGGCACGTTGGTGGGTGAGGCTTCAATGCCGAAGCCCATGCGATTGTCCGCCTGCCGAGGTTCGGCGTATTGGTAGATCGAGCCGCCGACGATGACCTCGCCCGGCTTCGGATGCACGTTGATGTTCGTGCCGAAGGGCGCCGGAAGACCATTCTGGAATTCCCTGGTCTCTTCATTCACGATCGGCGTCTGTACGTTGACGAATACGTTATTAAGCAGCGTTGGGCTGGCTCCGGCCGATACGAGAACTCCTGTTTCCGGGAGTAACTGATCGAGGTTGTGGTTTTCGTTCTGGTCCGGATCGACTTGGATCACACCGTTGCCGTCGATCCAAGCCGCGTTACTGACTACTACAAAACGTTCGGTGGTACCACGCCCATCGGACTGAGTACCTGCGAAGCCACCAGAGTCAATTCGATCGTGTCCGATGCCGTCACTCGAGTGAGTCGGTTGCAAGCCGTCATTGCGACGCGGGAACAATTGCAATCCAGCTTCCACACCCTGCGATCCACCCAAAGCTCGGCCGGTAACTTGTTCCAGCGGGCTGGCGGAACCGAAGGCGCCATTGGACAGTGATTGAACGTTGTTCAAGTCGCTGGCGGTAATGGCATCCGCGATTGCCCTCGCCACGTCGGGGGCACGATACTGTGCGTAATCGATGTTGATGGGCACGTTGCCAGGCGTCAGAGGTCCACCTCCGCCGGCCACGAACTCAAATGTACGCGAGTTGGTGCCGTCGGCGAAGTCGGCTACTTGATAGATGGTAAACGTGCTGCCGGCCGGATATTGGCTGGGGTCCTCCACCGTGATGGTGAACTCCTGAGGATGCAATACCTGCACATCGATGCTATACGCGCCGGTGGTTGCCGTCGTCAAGCGACCGGCAGTCGATAGCGGATCATAGCTTTCGTTGCCCTTGGCGCTGACCGCAGCAAAATAAACGCCAGGCTTGGTGGCTGTGAAATCGATGTAGGGATCTAAGCTGGCCGCTTCGCCAGGGGCCGCGGCATTGTCAGATAAGGTCAACAACTGCCCGTTGGAATCCAGGAAGGCTTGAGCCACACCTTGCGCGTCGAAAATGCGAAGCACCGAATCCAAATTGGAAATAGTCGTGTCGGTATCCACATTGATACGGACTCGCTCACCGATATCCAGCTTGAACTGGTACAGGTCGACGTCTTGGTTACCAATGGAAGCATCGGTGTTGTAGGACAAGGGGTTGGTCGCTGTGCCCTGCCAGGTTTGTGTTGCCACGTCAATCGTGTCGTTGGGTTCAGCGCCGACCTCGCGACCGTCCAGACTGGCCCGACCATCGTTTCCATAAACCGTGTTATTTAAGATGCGAACGAAGGGTTGCGGAGTATCCGCAGCGTCGACGCGGCGAATATCGAAGGGATTGAGGTTCGGTCCGTTGTTGTCGTCCCATGTTACGTTGGTAACACCTTCCAGGAACAGCGCCGGACGGTTGTAGTAGTTGATATAGCCGGCACTGGGACCGACGCCGGCATTGCTAAAGGATTCGGCAAGCAGTGATGCCGAAACGGTAGCCTTCACATTCTGAGTGGTCCCGTTGGTCACCAGAATACTGCCGAACACCGAGTCACGCATGGACTGAACGACTTCCAGGGCGCTGTAGCCCGGGTTGGTGTTCGGGGCGCGAAGATACTGCTGGCCACCGTCTTCACGGTAATAGATCGGCACACTGGTATCATTCCAGCCATTGCCACCCACAACACCGCTACCCCAAGTTGGACCGCCGGTTCCGGCTCCTGACATATCTTCAAATTCGAATTGAACGCGTGTGCGTCCGCCATCGATGACCAAGTAATCGCCGTCATCGATAAAGGTACCGAAGTGATCGATCGGATTCGTGCTGCTGCCAGTGCTATGGTCACCTTGCGTATCGATGTTGTCTCGCCACCCGGGGATGATGAGCGGCGTGATCATGAAGATTGGATTTTCACCCGCCACATGCACGCCACCCAAACCGCCACTTTCCAGAATGTTGTTCTGGATAATGATCCCAGGAGTCAAACCACCGAGTACATCGTTATTCAATTCACGCAGATTGCGAACGGCGCCCGGCGCGCTATTGCCCGTGCCGGGGCGATCCGACATGGCGTCGTCGGAAGCGTTATTTAGATTTCGAAGCATATTGGGCGCGATATTGATCATCCGGTCACGCGGATCTTGCAAACGATCCCCGGCTTCCGTCCACACGCCATAATCGCGTGAATGGCGAATGAAGTTGTTCTGGATCAACACCTGCCCTTGATCACGGTTGATGTTTTGATCACCAGTGCCCGAGTGATATTGAACGCCGACCTTGCCGAACTCTCCTGAGGCTCGACCGAACAGATGCACGCGTGCGTCCGTGTTGGGTGTCGATTCGGCTCCGCCTGCTCCTGAAGCCTTGACAGCCAAACGCGACTGAACACCAGGATCGTTAATCGCATTGCGGATGGCGGTCGCAACTTGGGCTGCCGTATCCGTAGCGGTGAAACGAACCGCGACATGGCCCGGAGTTACGCTGCTATCCGTAGTGAATTCGAAGGTGATCGAATTGCCGGCGTCGGTCAACAAGAACGTATCGCCATCTACCAGATCGGCACCTGCTGGGGCGATCAAGGTAATCTGCTCGGCGGCACGGTCGTTGGTATCGACAATCGATCCCGTGGCGCGACGCAGCTCCAATTGATACTGTCCGCTTTGAATGGTGTTGCCGGGGACTGCCCTTCCCACGAAGGTCGAATCGGCAGGAGCATTCAGAATTCGCTCGCCGCGTTCTGCAAATCCAACAAACAGATTGCTGATGGTCCGCTCGAACGAACCGGGGCCACCCGAGTTGCGGAATACAATTTGAAGTCCGTTTTGCCCAGCGAAGTTCGCCAAACTGACAATCTGCTGCGACTGACTGCCGTTGATGGTGGCGATTTGCGTTTCGACACCCATGGCATCGCGGACGAACACGAATGTGGTCTGCGTTTCGGCTGAAGGCTCGAAGTACAGCTTGGGAATATCCAATGCCGAGTAGCCACCCAGGCTAAAAGTGTTGGAGACAGCTTCGTCCGTAGTGCTTCCAAAGGTACCCAGATTCTGGTTCAGGATACTGTAAAGCGGGCGGCGGACGACATTCGCACTGGATAAGGCGCTCGGCACACGCCCGGTAGCACTAACTGCAACCGCGTAAGTGCCTTCCGCCAGATCGACAGCGCCAATGTAGGGATCCTTGGGACCGACCGAACCTCGCGACAAATCCTGGATATCGCTCAGTGTTAAAGGACCGCGGATATCGTCGGCGATGTTGCTATCTTCAGCAAACAGAACCAGTTGATAGTTGTAGCCGCTACCCGAAGGCGTGACTCGAAACACGGACAAATTGGTGTCCGCTCGATTCAGGCCATCCGCGTAATCCAAATCGAAGACGACCGAGGCCGAATCCTGACTTGGGCGATTGACTCCCACGTAGTTCAAATCGAATCGATAAAAATCCAGATCGGTGGCATTGGCGATCTCCCCACCAACGCTGATTGTGGCGCGATCCGTTTCCAGCAAGTTGCCCAGATACTGGTCACGAGCTCCGGGAGTCCCTCCAGGAGTGGTTTCGTTATCGAAGAAATTGACGTCGTTGTTCGCGTAGGAACCATTGGCCGACGATTCATCCTCTTGTGCTTCACCCAGTAGCGGAGAATGCGTGGGCAGGCCTTGCAGATGCACGCCGTTGGTGGCATAGCGGATATCCGCATACTGGACCGTCGAACCGGGGAACTCTTGCTCCGAACGTAGGCGGACTTGAACTTCGTAGCTGCCGCTGGTTAAGCCAGCGTTGAAGTTCTCAGGATTCGTGCTGGCACTTCGCACACGGAAATGGAAGGTTGTGCGGGCTCCTGGACTACCGGGCAGCAAAACTCGCAGGCCGGCGTCACGCGGATTGATGGAACCAATCTCTTTGAACGTCCCGCTGGCATTGGTGCGGAAACTGCCTTCCGCTTGGTTTAGTGGGTTCACCAGGCCGGGGGCGATCGCCGGCGTTTTGGTAACCAACGATGGGTCGGTCGTCTCCGCATTGGAATTGTCGCTGCGAGCCAGCAATTCGCCGTTGGCATTGAGCAGCTCGACCATCATGTCCAGGCTCTGCGTCGTATCGTCGACGTCGATCCAGATCTCAGTGCCTGCTTCCGCGGTGAAACTATAGACGTCGACGTCGGTGGGTTCGGACAGAACTCCTTGCGTCACAAATCCCAAACGCAAGTTCTCGTCGCTGCTCTGTCCGCTTCCCGCCAAATCTCCCAGCACTTGAGCGGTGGCGGCTGTGCTGTTGAATCCCGGTGCGATGGCTGTAGGCGATTCAATTTCGAGAACCGTGGCAACGTTGCGATCGTTGGAATATTGGTCCAACAGGACGCTTCGCCAGTCGGCAGGCCTGGGGATGGTGGCGATTCCATTATTGTTCGTATCGGTTTGTGGCGTGCCATCGGGCTGGAGTCCGGCTCCAACCGTATCGTCGTGCACGCTGGTCATGATGACCGGAAAACCTGGCTGGCCCAGAATCTCGAT
>JANSWS010000406.1 GCA_024743355.1 bacterium | reverse complement strand
CTCGCTGCGGAGTTTCAATCTTCGCGAGAAGCGACTGGAGTTCCCCGGTCAGCTCCTTCAAGTGTTGATCGAGCGCGGAGTCACCCCCCAGTGCCCATTTGCCATCGACAAGATTCGACTTCTGCCAGCGAACAGGCGCTTCGATCGAGTCCAGTGCTGTCACTTGAGCATCGTTCGCCAGGTCGATTCTGTGACCGGTCGAGTTGCGAAGTTCCAATTCGGCCAGTGCCAGAATGAAGTCGTTCTTTCGTTCGGCGAGCTGTGTCGCCGTGACGCGAACGCGTTGAATCTGTTTCCCAGGGCATTCGATCTCCACCGGCATCAGCCCCGGATTGGGAAAGTCGCGCTGCGTGTGGTTGGCAATCGTGATCCACTCGACCTTGCCGTTGTCTTTCGCGTCTCTTGTGACTTCAACTTTGAAACGCACCGGAAACCCGAACCCGCCGCCGATGCCTGCGAACTCATCGTGACAGGCATGCAGCACAACTCGCGACACATCGGCCGGCTGTTCCAAGGTGACCTGAACCCACTTGACCGAGTCACGCGATTTCGCGATCGCGCTGTGGTAGCCGAATGCTGGGTCTTTTCGGACCTGCTGCTGTTTCTGTAACTCTGTCACTTGGGTCCGCAGTTCGGTCAGATGCGGCCCCCCTGAGTCACTGATCTCTTTCTGCAAGGCAGCCAGTTCTGCTTTCCGGTCCCTCACTTGGGAATCGAGCTTGCGGCGCTGAGCTTCCACGTCCGGATCCAGATCGTACGGTCGTTCAGCCCGATCCACGGCGGCAAAGATGGCTTGCAACCCGTAATAGTGTTGCTGCGTGAAAGGGTCGAATTTGTGGTGATGACACCTGGCGCATTGGATGGTCACGCTGCAAAACGTGTTCAGCGTGTTGCTGACCATGTCGTCGCGGTCGAGGTTCCTGGCCACCTTGCCGTCAATCTTCGACTCAGGCACTTCGACATGCCCAATGAAGTCCCAGGGCCCGGCAGCGATGAAACCCAGTCCCAGAATTCCATCCGGTTCGCCGGGAAAGAGAGCATCTCCGGCGATCTGTTCCTGGACAAAGCGAGCATACGGCTTGTTTTCATTGAACGAACGAATCACGTAGTCGCGATACGGCCACGCGTTGTGACGAAGCTTGTCTTTGTCATAGCCACACGTGTCAGCGTATTTGACCACGTCCAGCCAGTGCCGCGCCCAGCGCTCGCCATAGTGCTTTGAATCCAGCAGCCTATCGACCAGCCGCTCATAGGCCTGCGGATCCGGATCACGGACGAAAGCCTGAGTCTCTTCGGGAGTGGGTGGCAGGCCGATCAGATCGAAGCTCAGTCGGCGAATCAGTGTGCGGCGATCGGCTTCAGCCGCGTGTGTGAGCCCCTTGTCCTGCAGGCGCTGGAGGATGAATGCGTCAATCGGTGTCCGCACCCATGGATCGTCAGAAAACGGGACATCGGTGCGTTGGACCGGTTTGAATGACCACCAGTCAAAGTCATTAACCTGAGCTTCTTCAAGGCGCAATCCCTCGGGCCAAACTGCGCCGGCGCGAATCCAGTCCCGAATGAGACGCACTTCCTCAGCCGAGAGAGGATCGGCGTCTTTGGGCATCGACGCCTTCCCGTTTGCCGAAGTGATCAGATCGAGCAGGTGGCTGCTCTCCGGGGCACCTGACTCGATATAGCCATCCGCCAACGCGCTCTTCGCTGTTTGCAGAGAGAAGTCCCCTTCCTGTTGCCGATCGTTATGGCAACTCACGCAGCGACGTTCCAGGATTGGAGCAATGCGATCCTGAAACAAGTCTTCGGCCTGAGTCCTCGTGTCTGTTATGTTCAGGCTACCAGAGGCCAGAACGACGACAAGAATGATTTTCTGTATCATAAACTCTCTCACGTAGGACGGCCTTTCCAGGCTGTTGGCTCCATTCACGACGGCCTGGAAAGCCGTCCTACAGAGTTCTTTCCCGCCACAATGCGATTTGGTACCCGGAAATGCGTTTTACTTGTTTTTCAGGTACCAATTCCAGCTCGGTCGCGCCATTGCTTATCAGAGAAGTGACCTACTGACAATTTACCGAAGTGAGTGACAGGCCCACGAGATGAAGGACGACAGACCGATTGACCCTGAAATGTACGAGCAGTTTCTTACACTGTTTACGCGGGATCAGTTGCGTATTGTCGCATGGATTCGAGCGCTCGTGCCCAGTCATACGTCGGCAGCAGATGTGTTCCAGGAGACCAGCCTGGAACTATGGCGAAGTTTTTCTACATTTCGGCCTGATGCCGACTTCCTGCCGTGGGCGCTTGGTGTCGCCCGTCACCAGGTGCTCAAGCACTGGAGGACGACGAAACGGGATCGACTGACATTCAGCGAAGAATTCCTCCACGAACTGACGGTCGAAGCGATCGGGTTGGCCGATGAACTGGTGCCCCGTCAGGTCGCGTTGGATGAATGTGTCAAGCAACTGTCCGATCGCCAGCGTGATTTGATCCATCGTTTCTACGGGGACAACCAGACAGCAGCCGTCATCGCCAGTGCGTGGGAGCGATCGGTGCACGCGGTCTACAAATCGTTGAAGGTCATGCGTCGGGCGCTGCTGGAGTGTGTCGAGGCGAAGTTATCGGGGCAGACGCCATGACTTCACACGAAGGAATGCTGCGCAAAGGAGACGAATCCATGAATAAGCCAGCCGGTGCGGAGCGGGTTATTGAACTTGCCGAACAGGTTCTTGCGGAAACCGCATCCGACAAGGAAATCGCGGAGTTGGAATCGCTGATGGTCGACGAGCCCGAGCTTCGTCGCGTCTACCTGCGTTACGCGTTGGTTCATGGCCAGCTCGCGTTGACGACGGTTGGCCTGCCGGAAACCGGGCTGCATCCTCTGTCATCCAGCGACTCTCTTGTGCCGTCAAAATCGCTGCAAACGCCTGCTCAACGCAGCTGGCTCTACGTGGTAACGTCCGTGGCGGCGGCAGTCCTTCTGGTTGTGTCTGCGGGATTCTACTTCGCCGGCTCCAGGGACAATCTCGGTGGTGTTTCTTCGAACCTGCCAGAGCTCGCGAACAACGATCTGGCGACGGGTGATGTGGCGTCGGGCGGTCACTATGACAATCGAAATCTGCCGGTTCACGTCGTCGGAGTTCTGGACACGGATCGGCTCAGAAGTATCTCTCCCACCACGTTCACAGTTCATCAGGGGGCAACCCGGCTGACAACAACGGACGGCACCGATGTGCAGATCGAAGGTCCGGCAATGTTTGGGGCCAGCTCCAGGTCGGAGGGCGTGTTGTTTGAAGGTTCGGTGCACGCGAGCCTGACGCGCCCCGACACGAATTACTCGATTCAAACCAGCAGCCTTCGAGTGGTGGACCGCGGCACCAACTTCCGCGTTGCCACGATGGAACATGATCGAATTCGGGTCGACGTGATCGATGGCGAAGTCGAAGTTCAGTCGCGTATACGCAGGCCACTCTATTACTGGAGTTTTGACGACAGTGGCTCAGACGGCACGGCCGAGTCTGAGCCCGACCTGCGTTACAGCGATGATCACATCAGGCAATCGCCAGGTCTGGTCGGATCAGGAGCACTGGTCTTCGAGAACCGCAAGGACGCGTTTGTCCGTATCGAAACCGGCACGGGGGTTGAAGTCGGCACCGGCAACATGGCATGCAGTAGCGGGATCAGCATCGAGGCGCTCGTGGTCTGCCGATGGAGCGGTCGACACATGGACTACGACGAGATCTTTCGTAAGGAAGATGGGAACCATCGGATGCTGCTGAGCTTTCAGAATGATGATGACGTGAACAACTTTGATGTTCCCGAGGTCACACCCGGCCCGTGTTTGAGTTTTGGGCTGCATTTGGAACAGCACGGCTACAGCGAGCTGGACATGCCTCTTGACGGTCGTGACGGCCGACCAACCCTGGGGGAATTAACCGACGGCAGGCCGCACCACATTGTCGCCGCCTACGACAGCTTCACGGGGCAGAAGGCGATTTATGTTGATGGCCGCCTCCGGTTCTCGCACGACTTTCCAGTGGGCAACCTGATCCTGAACGGCGGTCCGTCCCCAGCGGTGATTGGAAATCATCGCAACAGCGAACCGTTCACCGGAACGATCGACGAAGTCGCCTTCTACGATTTCGCACTCTCACCCGACGAAATCTCGGCTCACCACCTGCGAGCGATGCGTGGCGAGCCATATTTCGGACCCCAAACCGGCCCACTCGCTTCAGAGCGCTGGCTCGCCATCACACTGGTCGGTGCCGGCACCTCGCAGGTCTTCGACACCCTCACCGGCCTCGCCATCCCGTAGGACGACCTTTATCCATTTGCTTGCGACGCGTACTGGTGTATTCCCTTTTACCACTCCGCTAATGCCTCATGTCCCGGCGATAGCGACCAGGGGTCATGCCGACTCTTTCTCGAAAGAGATTTGCCAGATGCTGAACGGAGGCGAATCCGGCTCGAGACGCAATCGCTTGTAGTGAGAGATCCGTTTCGGCGAGATCGGATTTAACGCTCGCTAGCCGGGCCTGCAGGATCGCAGCGGTTGCCGAATGTCCCACCGCTGCGTGCAGACAGCGATCGAGCGTACTGCGCGAGACGGCAAGATGTGCGGCGACATCTTCGGCGGTTACAGGCTGACAGGCGTGCTCGCGAATGAATCGTAGTGCAGAAGCGGCTTCCGGGTCATCGACGGCGACGATGTCCGTCGACTGTCGCGTCACCACACCGCGAGGTGGCATCATCGTTCGTGTGGGAACGCGGCGTCCCTTCATTCGCCTGTCAAGCACTTCGGCTGCCTTGTATCCAACGGCCAACGCATTGACGTCCACGCTGCTCAGCGGCGGACTGGAGACACGGCAGAAGACTTCATCGTTATCAATTCCCATGACGGCTGCGTCTTCCGGTACACGCAAGCCTAAGGTCAGTGCAGCATCAAGTACCAAGTGTGCCTGTTCATCGTCACAGGCGAGAATCGCGACCGGACGCGGTAGCTGGTTCAACCAGTCGATCAGTTCCTGCATGTCATGTTGCGACCAGGTGGCATCTCGCGGGATGGTCCGCTTGTCGCGAAACAGACTGCAGGTCGATCCGACTTCGGCAACCAGTTGCTGGAACCGCTGCCGACGCTGATCGATCCAGACTCGTGGTTTGCGAAAGAATTCGCACCAGGCGAAATGTCGGAAGCCGCGTTGACGAAAGTGTTCGAAAGCTGCTTCAACAACCGGCGCATTATCCACGCCTACCAGCGGAAGACCTGCTTCGGGGACTCCGCCGCGCACATCGATTATGGGAATCCCCGTTTTCAATACAGCACGTGCCATTTCTGGTGTATCACAGCGAACGATGATTCCATCGCCTTGCCATGTTGCCAGCCAGCGCGGTGGTCGATCGTCGATATTCCGTGGTTCAAGACGCAACGACCACGAACCATGCTCAGCGGCATAACGGGCAGCACCTTCGATGATCTGCCGCCCGTGCCCACGCGACGCTTCGATTAACAGGGCAACATGAGGTCGTTTTTTCATGATGTCGATTCGGCGGTAAAGCCGGTTGCAGAAGACCGTTCAATGGTGCCGACGGCCGGAAAAGGCCGTCCTGCGTGCGCTGATTGGCAAAACCTTCTCTGAAAATATTACGCAACAGTTTGCCGATTGTTAGCAATTGAGGTTAACGCCCGAGATGGCCATAATCAATCACGTAGCCGGTAGTCAGGTCGGAATCAACCAGTCCCTGCAGGATCTCGACCGCTTTGCGAACGTGCTGCAGTCGACACTCGGTTATTGAGCTGGAGAGTAATTGAATATGATGTGGTACTTGAGCAAACGCCTTTGCATAACCGCTGCGCTGTCGGCGGTTATGGTCTCATGCAACGTGGCACGGTCGGACGACCTGAAGCTCATTCCCCAAGGCTGGGACGCTGCGCTGGCGGGCGATGAAGTGATGAAAGGCCTCGTGAAGGTGACGGGGCCGGAAGTGAAAGGTGCCCACGATGCTGAGTTCGTGTGTGTCGGCGATCATGCCTACATGGTCGCTGAGGTCAATGACACACGGGCCGGAGAAATCTCTGCGTGGCCGGAGATTTACTGTGCACTGTCCATCGTCAACCTGAAAACGCTCAAGCTCGAAGATGTCATTCCCTTCGCCCGCAGCGAACAGAAGTTTGAAAACGAAACACTTCCTGTGGGAGCCTGCTTTGTTCCCCGCATCCTGCAGAAAGATGAGCAGTCACTGCGGTGCTATTTCGCCAGCGAGCAACCGGGCAAGCGTCAGGCTCAAACATGGTTTCGCGATTTCGATCTGATGACGCGAAAGTTCGAAGCCTCGATCCACAAGGCCAGGCTGAAGACGTCGGCAGGCATCGTCGACATGCAGCCTCGCTTCTTCCACGACGATGCAGAAGCACACGGGTTCAGGAAACCGGCAAAGGATTTCGGTCTGTATCTGTTCGACTCATTCAAGGACTTCGACGGCCAGAAGTACATCGCTCTGAACAACTTCCCCGGCCAGCAGAATGCACTGGCGATGGTTCATGACGATCTGGCGACGTTCGAGGTCCTCGGCCACTACAACGAGCCGCAGTCGGCCGCGTTGAGCGAATCGGCAGTCAACCGTTTGCCGGATGGGACATGGATGGCCATCTGCCGCAATGATCGCGGTAATTATCATTTCACGACCAGTTCTGATGGCAAGTCGTGGAGCGTGGGAAGAGAACTTCCTGTCGTTCCGAATGGTGCCAACTCGAAGCCCACCTTCGACAAGTTCGGCGACACGTACTACTTCGGCTGGCAAGAAGCGACGAAGATCCATGGAGCGAACCGCAGCGTGTTCAACGTGGAGATTTCCCGCGACGGAAAGAACTGGCAACGCAAGTATCGCTTTGAGACTCCCAGGTCTTTTCAATACCCAACGTTCCATGAGCACAACGGCGCGATCTGGCTGGCCGTCACG
>JANSWS010000807.1 GCA_024743355.1 bacterium | reverse complement strand
GCTCGCCTGGCTTTGAAGAAGCTAACCAGGTGACTTGTCCGACCACATCTTCCTTCATGGCAGAGTCAATCGTCGCGAGGTCCCACTCGGCAAGCGGGACCTACTTTGTGGACGTCATGTCCGCGTACGTCCCGGTTGCCGAACGGGATCGTGGTGGCGCAATGGCACTTCGAGGGACCGAGCGGAGTCAGCACCAATTCGCGGCTCGCCTGGCTTTGAAGAAGCCAACCAGGTGACTTGTCCGACCACATCTTCCTTCATGGCAGAGTCAATCGTCGCGAGGTCCCACTCGGCAAGCGGGACCTACTTTGTGGACGTCATGTTCGGGGGCCCACTCAGCAAGCGGAAAGTGCTTTTTAAGAAACATACGCGCAAATCTGCTCGTAAGGCGGAACTTCATCTTGGTTTTTGGTGTATGAGTACGTATTGGCTGCCGGGCGGTTGGTCGATGCGGAGTTAGCGGTGCTCGGTTTGAGTAGTGAGTTCGGTGTGGTCTTTCGGAGGCCGGTAGTGTTTCGTTGCCGGGAATTGAGTTTCGACGATCCGCAAAGCAATCTGAATGTGCTTTTTGGCGAGTCTCAGTTGAAGTGTCCTTTTGATCGAAGGAATGTTTGCGATGTTACGACTATTTTGGGGTGGGATGTTGAGTGGGATGATTGTCTGGCTTTCCGCAGGGTTGGCCGCCGGCCAGGATAACCTCAAGGCGTACCCTGAGCCGCAAGACGGAATGCGACGGTTCGTGTTGCAGTTGCCTGAGGAGGCGGATGAGAGCTTACTGAAAGTCGAATTGATCGTGGGCAAGACGGAATTGCTCGACGAAGCAAATCGCTATTTTTTCTCGGGCAAGATTCAAGAAGAAACGATTGAGGGTTGGGGCTTCCCGAAATATGTGGTCAAGGATTTGGGCCCGATGGCGGGTACCTTGATGGCGGTAGATCCCGCCGCCCCAAAGGTTGAGCGATTCATCTCGTTGCGTGGCGAAGCCTATTTGATTCGCTACAACAGTCGCTTGCCGATTGTTGTCTATGTGCCGACGGACGCACAGGTCCGCTATCGCATTTGGCGAACCGAAGCGGAAACGCAGCCCATTCAGCAAGGCTGACGCGTACATCATTCAAAAGCCAAGGTCAAAAGGTCAAAAGG
>JANSWS010000194.1 GCA_024743355.1 bacterium | reverse complement strand
TTTAAAGCATCACGTGAAAACCAGAAACCCGAGCCAAAGGAGAAACCGCAAGCAAAGAATCGGATGAACTTCATCGAGATAGCTTCGCTCTACTCTGATCTATTCTCATTGAATTTTTTAGGCTGGATAGATGGGTAGGCAAAAGGAACGAACTTGGCTTGCATTCGATGGCTCCCTTTCTTGCAAGCGAAGGGAGGCCGCGTGGCATCCCAGCTTTGAAGCCGGCCTTGAGAGACCATGGAATTCTAATATCCAGTACACCAAGATGGTGGACGCACGCATATCAGAGGTGGCAGCCAAGGGAACAGGCCTCTGGGAGTTGCTGTACTGCTAGTTATCTACACATTCTTGCCTTGTTGGGCCGCACCCTACCCTGGCCTGTTCTGCCGTGCCATAATCTGGCAGCTTGTGGAAATGCATTTCGAGCCGGGGCAAATCTCGTGCAATCGACTTCGTGTTCCAAGTTCGCAGAACCAGAGTCCTCTCGCTGTGTGATAACTAAGTGGGACCACATCATGATGATTTTATTCCCAGCCTCCGCAATTCTTTAGTTGATTAGATCCGTAGGTTTTTGTGATTGAACGCTGCCGCAGCTTGTTTATGGTGCGATCCGTTGGCTGGAAGGTCATCGGCCTGGTCGTGCTGTTGCATTTGTTACTGACATCGCTGGTGAATCTGTGGCTGTTTCCATCGGGGTTGTTGTCTCCCATTCAGACCGGGACTCGCGGGTTAATCACTGTCACGTTGGTGGCAAACCTACTTTTCATGGCGGTCGTGTTTCCGGTTATTTTCTTGGTTGGCAAGTTGAAGGCCAAGGACTTGGCCCTGGTGCCAGCCCTCGGATTTGGGCCTTCGTCGATTGCAGTGGGGTTGATGTGGACCGCAGTAGCCTGGCTGCTCGTCCACGGTGTGACATTGATCATGGTCTTGGCCGGATGGGGGCCATTGGAATGGAATGGGCTTTGGCTCACGCCAACCGGTGTTGAATGGCTGGGACGCTCGATCGGTCAATTCTTCGGCAACGCCTTTTATGAAGAGGTGGTCTTCCGCGCGTTCTTGATCCCTCAATTCTTACTGGCGATTAAGAAACGCAATCGAAAAATGGGCTGGGGCCGCTGTTTGCTGTATGCCTTGCTGGTTTCTCAGCTGATTTTCGCGATGACTCACATTCCTCATCGCATCAATAATGGCGCGTATAGCGGAGCGGCTTCGGTCGTCGCCGATCAGCTTTTTCTGTTGATCGCGGGGCTTTTGCTTTCCGCAGTCTTTCTGCTGTCACGCAATCTCTATGCGGCTGTGGGTGTACATGCACTGGTAAATTTCACACCCATGCTGATCCAGAGCCCGGCCGCTGAAGTCAATCTCGCGGCCTATTTGGTGATCCCAGTGATTTTGGCCTACAACGCGCGGGTGGCCAAGAATTTGGAAAACAGGTCAAAGTAGTAACCTGGCGGCGTTTAGCTGCCGTGGCGATTCGACTTTGGAGATCCGGCATGTGGAAGGCGGAAGGCGAAAGACTCAGGCCATCAAATAAAGAAACGCGTCATGGGCCTGCTCTCGAATGCGGTTATTGGCAATGTAACCTTGCAGCTGCTGGAAACCGTAAAGAGTTTTAATGCGGTGGGTCAAACGGGCTTGGTCGCGTTTGAGATTTTCCTGCCAATAGGCTGCGGTATCGGGAGCCTGCGCTGCCTTCTTGACGGGACCAAGTTCCTGTCCCAGATCGGGCAGGCTTCGCCAGAGTTGAATATGCCGATGGTGCGCTGTGAGTGCTTTCTGAGCCAGCGATTCGTAGCCGTAGCGTTTTAATTCGATGATGGCTGCGGCATGATTGATGATATGCCACAATCCGCCAAAGCCTTGTTTTCTAATGGCTGCCGTGGCCAGCAATTCCCGGATTGTTACCTCCGCCAAGTCTTCGAGCGATCGATATTCGGGAAATTCCTGATCGGCGACGATCCGCACGTCGTTTCCGGAAAGCCAACCCTTCTCGGCTCCGTAGTAGCCGCGTCCGGCAGGAGCGCCGGCGAAGGCGTCAATCAGCTTGCGGATGCCGACTAATATTTCTGGTCTCTGATATTCCTGGTGATCATGCAGGGCACGCAGTGCGATCGATGCAAAGATAACGTTGTGACCGGATTGCCTGAGTTCCGCTAGGCTGTTATCCAAGGCTGCCACAATGGATTGTAGAGATGGTTGGCCGTCTGGATCGGGGGTCGGAGGTTGGAATAAATCGCTAGGATGGATGCCGGTCTTTTCGGCATTGAACCAAATGGCTTCCTCTCCCGCGATGATGCGATTGAGTTCGCCTTCGACACCGCGATACACTTCGTCGGGGAGATCGCTTTGATCTTCTCCGAAGAAATAACCCGCCACCACAGCCGCACCCAAATGTCCCGCCATGGTTCCAGCTGGGTGAGCGTTCGCTAAACCACACAGGCCTTGGTAAAGGTATTCGAAGTCTATCATGGCAATACCTCTTTCAACCCAGCCAACCAATGCAAGCAAGGGAGCTTCCAGTTGACCAAGAAGTTTCTCGTTTGTGCTTCCATGCACCATGGTAACACGCGAAGAGTAGCTGAGATTCTGGCAGACGCCCTGGGAGTCGATATTTTGCAGCCGCTTGATCCTCGGTCGAAGCAGTTGGGAGCATCGGCTTTGGTCGGGCTGGGGTCAGGTATCTATTACGGACGCCATCACGTTTCACTTTTGCGTTTGGTCGAGACATGGATCGAGGTTCCGCCGAAAGTGTTTCTGTTCTCGACCGCCGGCCTTCCCTTTCTACGCTATTGGCAACACGCGGCACTGCGAAGACGGGTTCAGAAGCAGGGTTGTGAAGTCGTAGGTGAATTCTGCTGCGCGGGCTGGGATAGCTTTGGGCCACTGTGGTTGATAGGCGGCCTCAATCGCAAGCGTCCCAATGAAAGCGACCTGCGCAGGGCACGGAAATTCGCCGAAGAAATGGCCCGCGTGCTGCGATGAGCGATGCCTTCGACTTGCGAGGAAGAATCCGAGCCGCCGGACTCAGGCCTGCGATGAGCTAACTTACTTGGGGCATGCAATTGCGGGACGCTTGAAGCGGCCAATGGTTCGAGCGACTGATGTTTTGAGCGGCTTCGAGGCACCCGCTTCACGCTCTGGACTGCTCCCGCTTGGAGGGTTCAATATGCACGAGAACGTCTTGGATTCCCGGGATCTCATGGATCAAGCGGTCCTTTACTTGATGGGACAGCTTATGACCGTCGCGTACCGACATGCCACCATCAACCATCACGTGGATGTCGACAAAGATAGCGAGTCCACTTTTGCGAATCTTGCATTTCTCAATATCGGCCACACCCTCCACCTCGCCTGCGACTGCCCGGACGTTATCCGAGACTTCCTTTGGCGGTGCGGCATCCAAGACCTCACGCCAGGCGGAACGAAATAGCCGAATTCCATTGAAGGCGATTACAGCGGCAGCGACCAGAGCTGCCCAATCGTCAGCTGCCTCAAAGCCCTCGCCGGCAAAGAGTGCAATGGAAATTCCTATAAAGGCAGCGATCGACGTCAGTGAGTCAGAGCGATGGTGCCAGGCATCGGTCTGCATGGCCTTGCTTCCAATCGACTCGCCGGTACGAAAAAGCAAGCGAAACATGAGCTCTTTGGTGACTACCACACCGATCAGGATGATCAGCGTAAACGCCTCGGGCGCGTGATGTGGTGTGAAGATTTCTCGAATGCTCTGGATCGCGATACCGACGGCCGCGGCAAGCAAAGCTGTCGCAACGACCAGGGCCGAGAGGGGCTCCACCTTCCCAAATCCGTAGGGATACTCTTCGTTGGGCGGCTGCGTCGAGAATTTCAGGCTGCCCAAAACCACAAGTGAGCTCATGATGTCAAGCATCGACTCGACACCGTCGGCAATCAAGGCGTACGAGTTGCCCAGTACTCCTCCAATGATCTTCACCGAGGCAAGGACGCTGCTGGCCAGGATTCCCCACACCGTCGCGCGCGAGCCGCGTAGCGCGGAGGCGCGGATTTTATCCACGGCGATACTTGGGGGGTGCGAAGGTTCCGGCTGGGGTTCCATTTTTGCCCGATACGCGTCAAGTTGGCTGCGAGTGGCGTTCTAGGATATCGCAATCATCTCGCTATGGGAAACGCATGCTGCCTAAACTGCCGTTGGCGGGCAGGCAGCTTAAGACTCTGCCCAGCCATACAGCAGCCCAGTAGAATAACAATTCAGCAGAATAACAATTCAGCACGATTCGACAGGGGGCGGACCGACGACCATTGGGCAATTAAAGGGTCGGAGACTGCGAACTGCCGTATCGCGGGCGCTGAGTTCGAGTAAGTTGCAAGCTTCGGTTCGAAACCACGTCTAATATGTGAATCCAGGTGGTGAGTAGCCATGAGATTTTTTTGCCTGTTGCTTCTTCTGATATTGGCAGCGCGATCCGCGGAGGCCAAACCGCAAGGCTCTGAGACCCGTCCAAATATTGTTGTCATTCTGGTGGATGACATGGGGTTTTCCGACATTGGTCCCTATGGCGGCGAAATCCCGACGCCGCACTTGGATACTCTTGCAAACCAAGGTGTGAAGTTTTCTCAGTTCTACAATACGGGACGTTGTTGTCCGACTCGGGCTTCTCTGTTGACGGGACTATATTCGCATCAAGCGGGAATCGGCTGGATGACTGCCGATCAACAGTTGCCCGGCTACCGCGGGCGACTGAATGAGAATTGCGTTACTATCGCGGAAGTTCTCGGGCAAGCGGGCTACTTTACGGCCATGACTGGCAAATGGCACGTGGGTTTCAACCATGGAGTGACACCCCACAATCGAGGTTTCGATCGGAGCCTCAATCTGCCCGCTGGTGGGCTTCATTTCTCGAACCAAACCGGTTCCAAGGGCGGCAGCAAACTGTATCTGGATGGTGAGGAAATTGCCCGGGACGATCCTCAATTCAATCCACCTTGGTATGGAACTGACCTGTGGACGGAGCAAGGCATTGAGTTCGTCGACGAAGCCCTGGCCCAAGAAAAGCCATTCTTTTGGTATCTGGCGCATGTGGCCCCACACTTTCCATGCATGGCGCCGGAAGAAACGATTGCCAAGTACCGCGGTAAATATTTGGCTGGTTGGGATAAGCTCCGCGAAGCTCGCTACCAGCGTCAAATCGAATCGGGCTTGATTGATCCCGCCTGGAAATTGGAGCCCCGGCCGGAAGAAATACCCGCCTGGGACTCGCTGTCCACCGACGAGCAAAAGCGTTACGACGACATGATGGCGATTTACGCGGCGATGATTGAGGAGATCGATCGCAATGTCGGGAAGCTGATGGATGCGCTGCGAGATCGGGGCCAACTGGACAACACGCTGATTCTCTTCATGTCGGACAACGGTGGAAATGCGGAGTCTGGCATTCTAGGCAAGTACGACGGCGATCAACCGGGGAATCCGCATTCGAATGTCTTTATCGGCCGCTGTTGGGCCCATCTCAACAACACGCCTTTTCGAAAATACAAACACTACAACCACGAAGGCGGCATTGCGACTCCGCTCATCGCCCACTGGCCCTCGGCGATCAAGCCCAGGCAGGGGCGGGATGCATGGATTACCACGCCGACGCATCTGATTGACATCATGGCGACCTGCGTGGACCTTGCGGAGGCTGAATATCCGGCCGAGTTTGGCGGCAACAACATTGCTTCCATGCAGGGAAAAAGCTTGAAGCCTTTGCTGACGGGCTTCGGCACTATGGCCGAACGAGCATTGTTTTGGGAACACGAAGGTAACGCTGCCATTCGAGTCGGAAATCGAAAACTGGTGCGCGAAGGCAATCGCGGCGCGTGGGAGTTGTTCGATCTAGAACATGATAGAACCGAACAGAACAATTTGGCTGACCAGTTTCCGGCTGAGGTCGATGCGTTAAAAGAACAGTGGCGAGAGTGGGCACTTGGGGCCAATGTGCTGCCAAAACCACCGACAAAGCGGAAGTAGAGGACCCGTTCCCAATGAAGTCAGCTCTCCCCTACTGCATGCTGTTGATGGTAGGACTGGCGATTGTCTTGTTGCCCGCAGTCGCACACGGGCAACGAGCCAAGCGGCCCAACATCTTGCTGATTCTTACCGATGACCAAGGCTGGGCTTCGTTAGGCTGCTACGGGAGCGAGCACGTTGCGACTCCGCATCTCGACCGACTAGCCGCTGAAGGCATGCGGTTTACCGATGCCTACGTGATGCCGCAATGCACACCCACACGGGCTGCTCTGCTGACGGGAGAGCACACGGCACGCAATGGAATGTGGCATGTCATCGGCTGGTATGGCTATCCCTGGGCGCGGATTTCGGAGCCCATGTTCCGTGAGAATCTGGCACCCGAAGCGTGCCATTTGCCCCGCGAACTGCGGGCAGCCGGATATGTCACGGGTATGGGTGGAAAGTGGCACCTGACGACCAACGCTCACGGTCACTACACGCACTTAAATCAAGCATCCGCCGGGCAATTTGGGTTCGACTACGTGGCTCCACCTGGACCGGGCAGCCAGAACGACGGTGACAAATGGGTTAATCATCTGACCGACAGCGCTTGTGAGTTCATCGAAAGGAACCGCGACAGCCCGTGGTTTTACTATCTGTCGCATCACACCTTGCATGGTCGCGTATCCGCGCCGCAAGACTTGGTCGACAAACACCTGGCAGCTGGTGCACCTGCAGTTGGTCTGCAGAATGCAACTTACTTGGCAGCGATCGAGCATCTCGACAATTCCGTTGGAAGGCTGCTTCAGAAACTCGATGATCTAGCATTGCGTGACCAAACTCTGATTGTTTTTCTGAGTGACAACGGTGGCGTCGACACTCAGTACGTACATCCCGAAGAGTCAGGTGGGGTGTTATCGGGACAAGCCGTATTAGAACGCGGCAAACAGGAATTCGATAACGCTCCTCTCCGCGAAGGAAAGGGCTCGGTTTATGAGGGAGGTATCCGCGTCCCCTGTATAGTTCGCTGGCCGAACGTGGTCAAAGCGAATTCCATTTGCGAAACCCCAATCCATGTGGTCGACTGGTTTCCGACCTTACTTTCCGCGGCATCGGCGCCAGTTGATAAGACTACTGATGGGGTGGATCTGATGCCCTTGCTGCAAGGCGAGTCCTTACCGCAGCGAGCACTGTATTGGTACCTGCCGCTATACGATCTGCTCTGGGCTTCCACGCCGGCTGCGGTCATCCGCGAAGGCGATTGGAAGTTGATTCAGTTTTTCGGCGATTATTTTGATGCCGCTGGGCGCTATCACGCTACACCGCACTACGAACTGTACAACCTCAAACAGGATATTGGAGAAACGACGAATCTTGCCCAGCAGCAAGTCGAGAAGGTGCACCAAATGCAAAAGCAGTTACACGCCTGGATGCAATCCATGAACGCCGCAGTGCCTGGAGAAAACACGCACTTTGATCCATCTCGGGCCTTTCTCAAAACGAAAGAGAAACAGCCCTGGCAACAATAAGCCTGGGCGTTCGAATGCTCATGCAAAGATTAAGCGAGGATCTCAGCAAATTCGCCTGTGCTTTCCGCGAACGCGTCAATAGGAATCCCGTATTGCTTAAGAATGGTAACGTACAGATCGCCCATGGGGCGTTCTGTCTCGTGCGTGAAATAGCGACCGTGGCGGAGGCCCAAGTTGGAACCTCCGGCAAGAATGGTCGGATAGTTGCGGGCGTTGTGAGTTGTACTGGTCGCGCTGCCGAACAAAGCCATCGTATTGTCCAACAACCGCGAATCTCCCTCGCGGATCGAACTCAGTCGTCCCAGGAAATAGGCGAACTGTTCGGCGAGATAACGGTCATAATGAGCCCATTCCAGTTCACCATCCGAATGTGTCAGTTGGTGGTGGCCGCGACGACCGATTCCCAGGATCGTGGGGAAGCGATCACAAATTCCCACGCCATCTTCGGCGCAGATTTGATAAGCCGTCACCCGCGTGGTATCTGTCTGCAAGGCAAGCACGATCACGTCCATCATCGTGCGGATGTAGTCCGTCGGTCCGTCCGGGGAAACGTCCAGGTTGACGGACTCCGCCTCGACGCGAGGCAAGGCTTTGCCGAGCCAATTCTGAGCGCGTGTCAAACGCGTCTCGAGTTCATGCAAAGACTCCACGAATTCATCCAAGCGAATCTGATCCGATTTACCGAGATTGTTACGCAGGGAGTGCGAATCCTCCAGCAAGAAATCCACCCGTCTGCGACTGGAGGCGAGAGCCTTCTTCCGTACGGCTTGGGTGCCGCTGCCATGGGGTTGGAACAGACGTTCGAATAACCGCCGCGGACTGGACTCTGCCGGTACTGCCCGGCCTTGAGTGTCGAAGGATATCGTCGTGGAGCGGCTCTTGGTGCCTACACCGCCATGACTGGACAGAACGAGAGACGGAATCCGCGTATGGGTGCCAGCGTGGCGAGCGATCAATTGATCTAAGGAAATCGAATTGTCCAGACTTACTCGGATATCGGCACCCGTCAGCCACACATCCACCGTGTTGTGACCGACCAGCATACGGCTCGAGGGATGCGACATTCCGCCGAAGATAGACATCTCGTCGCGATGCAATGCCAAGGGCTCAAGCGGCTTGGTCAGGGTGTAGTCGGCGCCCGCCGTACGAGGAAACCAGGACCAGCCTTGTTGAGCATCTGTGGAATCCTGCTTGGGAATGGCCACCCCGTTGCCAAAGAAAAACGCGCAAAATCGCCGGGGAGGCTCGGCAACGGGAGCCGCTTTTGCCATGGCTTCCAGCCAAGGTAAGGCGAGTGATATACCAGCGCCTCGAAGCAGCGTTCTTCGATCAAGATGCCAGGAAGGACGGGCCATGGTGGGCACCCCATCATTGTTTGGTGGGAATTGAGAACCGGCCGTTGGGGATGGTGACTCTAGATGATACCAGCAATTTACAGCGGTTGACAGCTCGAAAGCTGGCCAGAGTCAACCTTTCGATTAGATCCGAAACAAGACTTGACGCGCCACTTTGTGGCTTTTATTTCGATTGAAATGGCTGGCTGAGAACTATCAACTCAATCAGCGCCGCGAGTCGGTCGTCCCGGGCTCGTAGATCCGCTTCCAGAGCGCTGGCGGCGGCCATGTCGCCCGGTGAAAGACTGCGACCTAAAGCGTAAGCCATGATCTTGTGGATCATCGCCCTGCGAAATTCCTCGGAGTACGAAAGAAGCAACTCTTGACGTAGCTGCAACAGTCCGTCGACAGTTGCGCCATTGGGCAATTCCGTGGCGGATTCGACCGGATGCTGAGTGCGTTTAGCCCGGAGTTCGCCACCTTTCCCGTCACGCTGCCAGTTACCAATCGCATCGTACTCTTCGAAAGCAATTCCCCAGGGATCAATTTTGCGATGGCAGCCCATGCAGGAAGCACTACTGCGATGTAAGGCCAATGCCTGCGGAATCGTCAGGCCCCCGAGCTCTTGCTGTTCACGATCGAGTTCCGGGACATTGGGGGGTGGCGGCGGTGGCGGATCGTCCAGCAGATTTTTCAACAGCCAAACACCGCGCTTAATCGGATGCCCATCTTGTCCGTCGGAAAGTCCCGTCAATATAGCCGCCTGTGTCAGGAGCCCGCCGCGGTGCAGACTCGGCTCGAGCTGTACTTTTCGGAAATGCGGATCCATCACGTCGGGGATCCCATAGTGCGCGGCCAACGCATCGTTGACCATCGTGAAGTCGGAATCCAGAAACTGAAAAAGGCTCATGTCACCGCGGAGAACCTCGGCAAAAAAGTGGATCGTTTCCTGACGCATGGCGACCGCTAGCTGATCGTTGAAGCCAGGGTACATGTCTTTGTTCACGACGACGCGTTCGAGCCGATCCAATTCCAGCCACTGCTCGGTAAACTGTTCGATGAATGCCCCACTCCGCTGGTCCTTGATCATCCGCCTTACTTGATCTGACAGCACTTGCGCATCCAGCAATCGACCTTCGTTTGCCAGCTGTACGAGTTGCTCGTCGGGCATCGTGCTCCACAAAAAGTACGACAGCCGAGACGCCAGCTCGTGGGGGTTCAATTGATTTCCGCCTGCTCCCAGGCGGCTCGTGGGAAGCCCCAGAAAGCGTGGCGAACTCAAGATGACGCTCAACGTTTCTCGCATACTTGCTTCCAGCGAGTCGTTGCTCTCGCGTGAAAGCCTCCAGAAATCCATCAGCCGGTCTAACTCATGATCGGCCACTGGCCCGCGATAAGCGCGGGTGGTGAATCGTTTCAGTACCTCGCGGGCATAGTCCTCTTCTTCCAGCCCGTGGTTTGTGAACAAAATGTCCGTGTGAGATTTGGGTGGCCAGGTTTCCAGATAAGGACTCTCGAACTCAATCCAGTCGATCTTCAGTTGTGGTGGCTGTGCTTCATCGTCGATTCCCAAAGCCGAATTCCAGACAGCTAGTATGGATGCATTCCGGCGGTTAAGTGGACCTTCATTGGGAACTGAAACGTTCTCCATGCGAAAGCGAAAGTCGTAGATTCGGTAATCGCTATGGCTGATTACTTGTGGCTGGCCGACCGTTTTTAACTCAACGCCATGGAAGTTCGTCGATCCCATCGCGACGGTCAGAATCGGAACCCGCGCGGGGTCGGAGTCGGGTTCCGCTTCAGCGCGAGCCGCGCGTACTCTGACGAGGGTTTCTCCCGAGCGAAACGCTTGGTGCATGCGGAGTGCGACACAGCTCTCGGGCGGCCTAACCGCGGCTTCGCGAAATCGAACAATGGCTGAAGGTGGCAGCACATGGGGTGGATGCTCAGGAGCTTTGGGCTTCTTGCCGCTACCCGGCTGGCCGAGCGGAGTAGCACCCATATTGGTAATTTCAAAAGGTTGGTTTTCATAGTCAAAGGATTCGCCTGGGCGATCGACCGGCTTGGGGAGCGCTTCGACGCGGAATTCGTCCACGCGGATCCGATAGCGATGCACTGTGGGCGGTGGATCAGTAACGATCGCCTTAGCCAAAGCCTCGTCGGCAATCTGCAGAAAAGTCTCGTATTGCAGAGGGGACATTCGTAGCACGTCGCCGTGGTTGCGAAAGCCGTCTCGCGACTTGCCGTCTTGCGGCAGGCTGGCGGCGAAGTCGATCGGCAATCCCAGCAAATCCTGCATCGTGTGCTCATACTCTCGCCGCGTTAGCCGACGAAAGCTTGGCAGGTCAGGCTGGCCTTTCGCCGATTCACGCATACCCTGGGCGATCCAAGCCAGCATCAGCTCGCGGTCATCCGGGGAAAGCGCCTGTTCGCTTTCCGGTGGCATGTCGCCAAACTCAAGGCGGTCCATGACCAGCTGCCAATGCTCTCGAGCCGACAGGTCGAGAAATGTCGGATCCAGTTGATCGATGCGTAATTCCCCCTCGGCTTCCGCAACTGCGTGGCATGCGTAGCAATGCTTGCGAAATAGCGGTTCAACGCGTTCAAAGGACAAGGATTCCTCTCCGCGAAGCATCACTGCACTCAGCCCGGCCACCGCAAATACGGATACAGATAGCGTCGGTACGATCAGCCATTCCTGAAGCTTAGGCGACATGGGGTGCTTCTGCACGGGCTGGCCTTTCCGATTTAAGACAGGAATCCGATTCTAAACGCAGGGAAGCGTTGTTTTTTGCTTCCGACATGATCGGCTATTCACATTCTTGTAGCAAGTGTCATTGGTCTCCAGCCGCGGGGAAGACCGAGCTTGGAATTGGTTCCAGCTGATGTGAATCCAACAAGTAGAGCGTGCGGGTTTGGAAAGAGCGAACCAATGGCGGGAATGGGATCACTCGTCAAGAAGTTGCAGCGATTGAAGGCGGATTTGTGCGAGCTGCTCGGGATCCCCGGGTTGCGTTCCGGTTATTGCCAGGCTCGCTTCGCGATGAATTTGCAAGAGTTCGATAAAGTCGAACCATGGAATCTGCTGTTGGGAGGACTGCCCGCGAAGCATAGCATCTGCCATTTGCTCAACAGCCGCATCAGCACGCGCGAGGGCCAGCTTCGCCTCGGTCGCACGGCCAGCAGCTTGGTAGGCGAGCGCGAGGGGTGCGTGAATTAGACCCTGGGATGGCCAAGGTTCGCGGCCAGATTTTTGCAAGCGTCGCATCGCCTGTTCGAATTCTCCTGCACGCAGATGCGCCAAGCCAGCGATGTACTCGCACAGTGGGCGGGGTAACTGTTCTCCGCCGCTGCGTCTTGGCTGGCCATTGCGGACCGGCGGACGGTCCTGGAAATCCGGCGGACCGCCACGGCGTCGGGGTGGTGGTCGCACTCCCGGTGGCGGGTTGTCGTGGGGCCGCGGGCCATTCATCTCGGCCAGCCAGGAATCTGCTTTCCCAGCCAGTTTCGAATATGCCTCGCGACTCAACAATTGAGCGGTCGCCAAGCCGGATCGCAGTCGCTGCCAGCTGTCGAATTTTTGATCGGTAGCGAGTTCAGCTTCCAGTTGTTCAGACAGCCCTCGCACCGCGTCCTGGTGATCAGTCCAAACCAACAGAGCCGTCGCTCCCCACCACTGCGGAGTGTCGGTTGGGGCGTGTAATTCAACGGCTTGCACATAATCCTCCGCAGCCTCATTCCACAAACTAAGACGCGCGAAGAACTGAGCTCGACTGATCCAAGGCAGGTAATAGCTGGGTTGTTGCTGTACCGCCGAGTTAAAATCCTGCTCGGCCAACCGCCATTGAGCTGCATCGGCGTGTGTTTCCGCGGTGGCGATCAAGGCGTGCGCTCGAGTGATATTGCTGGAAAACTGTTCTATCTCCAGAAGTGCTTTTTCTTTCTGATCGCGCTCGCTGATGGCACGACCCATCTGCCACACGCTGACCGCTGTCCCCAACAGTAGTGAGAGCAGCAAGATCATGCCCGTCAGCAAACCAGCCCGGTTGCGGCGAGCGAACTTGAGCATGCGATAGGACATGCTGGGCGGCCGCGCTTCAATCGGCTGCTGCTCCAGGAAGCGAGATATGTCGGCCGCCATGGCGGCTGCCGAATCATAACGCCGGTTGCGGTCTTTTTCGAGCGCCTTCATCACGATCCAATCAAGGTCCCCTCGTAATGAGGAACACAACCGACTGGGTTCGAGGCAACGCGACGCGGAAACCGTAGTGATGTCGGCCCCCAAAGTCGTTAGTCGTTTGCTTGGCCGCGGTGGCTCCTCCTCGCGAATGATCCGTCGCATTTCGTCCAGGCCGGCCGAGTCGAGACGATGGCGATCGAAGGGAGGTGCTCCGCTGAGAAGTTCATAAAGCATGACTCCCAGCGAATAGATATCACTGCGGGTGTCGACGTCCAATCCGCTCATTTCCGCTTGCTCGGGACTCATGTAAAGTGGAGTGCCGATCATGGAAAAGAATCGCGTATAAATAGTTTTGTCCGTTAACGTTTGCCCGATTGCCTTTGAGACTCCGAAGTCGATCACCTTCACCACGGGTTTTCCATCGTGAAGCGTTACCATCACGTTCGATGGCTTAATGTCTCGGTGAATCACACCCTTTTGATGGGCATGATGGACCGCTGAGCATACATCGATGAAC
>JANSWS010000795.1 GCA_024743355.1 bacterium | reverse complement strand
CTTTTCCAACTTGATGGATGCGGTGGCAACCGGAACACGTGCCAATACCTTGCGCGAACAGCTCTGCTCCCCGTGCTGGGTCGCCAGTGGCCTGCAGAAGATCCGAGGGATTGATGTTCGCACCTAGTCTTTGGATTTGTTGATCGGGTGCGGCAAACGTTTCCAGCAGCTCTTGAGTTGACAATGGGAATTGCCTGGAAGACTCCACAATGCTCCGGACAATAGCTTGCGGCACGCGGCCTTCGGCAATGGCTGCAGCCAGCTCTACGGCTCTGACGGGGTCTTGTAGCAATTGTTCCGCCGCGTTCATGCGGTCGATGCGCGTTGTTGATGAGGTGGCCGGAGCGCACAACTGATCCAGAGCGATCAGCGTAGCTTGATCTTGCGGTAATTGGGCCAGCCACTGACGAATTAGTCGTACTGCCTCCGCGTCGGTACGCTGGCTACCAATGTGCGGCATGCGTCCGGAACCCTGCTTGGCAATTCGGTACAACAACAAACTGCGTCCCGGTTGCCCTGCCACCGCAACTTTGCCTTGCGGAATACCCAACTCGCCGCGCATGGGAAGTTGGTCGAGTATGTTGCTTTCCGCCAGGGGCTTGTCAAAAGAAATGTCGAAATTCGTGGATGCGTTGCCGCCGAATAAGTGGCAGTGAGCACAATTCACATGCAAATAGCTACGAGCACGTCGATCTAGTGGGTGGGATGATTCGTAGGGTGGTACCATTCCCGCAAATTCAGCGTCGGGCAAGGGTTGTGGACCTTCCGCACATCGGGTGAACCCCTGACGCATGAGCTGACGCCATGAATCATCGGTGAGCCATGGTGAGCGCAGCTGACTCTCGGTAAATGCCATGGTTTCGCCTACCCAAGGCGTATGGCATACACGACAGGATGTTCGGGATGCAAAGGTCCAGGTCCTTCGGGTCTTGCCTTCGCCCGGAAGCTCGACGTCGAATTCGGCTACGGCCCCATCTGCTGGAACCAGATCGGCATCGCTGCCGTCTTCCCGCCATCGATAAGTGAAAAACTGCCAGTCTCCTTGCGAGTCTTTCAAGCTGATTTGTGTCTCCAGCCGTCTTGGTCTGCCCTGTTCCGGTATCTGTCCCAGTGAATAAGTCTTGGCCAGCACGGTTCCCACAGGCATCACAACACGCGTGGTGAACCAATCAAAAGTTGTTTGGGGATTCTGATGAAAGACCGCTTGCGAGTTGTT
>JANSWS010000638.1 GCA_024743355.1 bacterium | reverse complement strand
GATCCCGCCGCCGCTGATCGTTGCTCGCTACTTCGCCGAGGAGCAGACCAAGATCGACGCTCTTCAGGCCAAGCAGGACGAGGCGACTCAGGCCCTGGAGGAGTACAGCGAGGAACATGCGGTCGAAGAGGGCCTGTTGGAAGAAGCCCTGAATGACAAGGGGAAGGTCACCAAGGGCGGCGTCAACGATCGGCTGAAGGCTCTGAAGGACGAGCCGGACAGCGACGAAGAGGAGGCCGCGCTCAAGCGTTGCCTAGAGCTGATGGATGCCGAGTCCGATGCTAAGAAGGCGGTCAAGAACGCTCAGGAGAAACTCGATGCGGCGGTGCTCAAGAAGTACGGCGAACTGAGCGAAGCAGAGATCAAGAAGCTCGCGGTTGATGACAAGTGGTTCGCGTCGATCCAGGCGGCGATCGAGGGGGAAGTCAATCGAACGACGCAGCGGCTGGCCGATCGTGTAAAGGAACTAAGGGAGCGGTATGGAGAGACGATGCCGAGACTCGAAGATGCCATCGAAAGCCTGGGCACAAGAGTCGAAACTCACCTGAAGCAGATGGGGCTGGTGTGGACATGAGCAACGCCGCGGCATCATCGACTGTACTCGACGCGAGAAGCGAAGCGGGCCATGTGCAAACTGAGAATGGCGTGCTTCCCGATAGCTGGTCCGCACGGAAGCTGGCAGAGCTGTTCTCTCTCAAGAATGGACTTGCCTTCAGCAGCGCCTACTTTTCACAGGAAGGACCAATCGTTCTTACGCCGGGCAACTTTCGTTTGGAGGGAGGGCTTTACTTCGACGACCGGAACACCAAGCGATACTCAGGCCCCTATCCACCTGAGGCCGTATTTCACAACGGCGACCTGCTGATTGTAATGACCGACCTTACACCCGACTGCAATCTGCTGGGAAAACCAGCGTTTGTGGAGATGGGTGAACCCGTCTTGCACAACCAGCGAATCGGCAAGGTCATTCTCAGGCGAAAGGACATCGAACCACGCTTTCTGTACTACGTTTTGCTCTCGCGGCTCTATCTTGATCGCATCAAGGAGATGGCGACGGGATCAACTGTCAGGCACACATCGAACGGCAGTATTTACAGCGTACAAGTCCCTTTACCTTCCCTCCCAGAACAGCGTGCCATCGCGGCGGCGCTATCAGATGTCGATGAGTTGATCGGGGCGTTGGACAAGCTGATCGCCAAGAAGCGGGCCATCAAGCTCGCCACCATGCAGCAACTCCTCACCGGCAAGACCCGCCTGTCGGGGTTCAGCGGGGAGTGGAAATCGACCACCTTGGGGGAACTCGCTGAAATCCAACGAGGCGCGTCGCCGCGGCCAATCGAGTCGCCGATTTGGTATGACACGCAGAGCAAGATTGGATGGGTTCGTATCTCTGACATCGCAAACTCAGACGGAAGAACGCTACTGGCAACGCGCGACTACTTGTCACCAATGGGTGTTGCTGCGAGCCGTTTCATCCCGACCGGCACGCTGATAATGAGCATTTGCGCGACCATTGGCCGTCCGGTCGTGACTGGCTTCGACACTTGCATCCACGACGGTTTTGTAAGTTTTTGCAATCTGCGGCACGTCGACCAAGGCTTCCTGTTCTACACCTTGAAGGAGCTTGAAGCAGACCTTGCTGCGATGGGGCAAACGGGCTCACAAGCAAATCTCAACACCGACCTTGTGAAGGGGTGCGAGATCAGCCTTCCATCAGTTGACGAACAAAAAGCCATCGCTGGCATGCTCTCAGACATGGATACTGAAATCGCTGCCCTCGAACAACGTCGAGACAAGACCAAAGCGATCAAGCAGGGAATGATGCAGTCGCTACTCACCGGGCGAATGCGGTTGGTTCCCGGGGAGGCAGACGCATGAAAAGCTATTACCGCCTGATGCTCGGCCAGAAAAGCATCCACGCCAACGATTGCTTCGCCAACAACTGCGTTGGGACTGACTTCGGCATCCATCAGGATTTGACCGGCCAGCTCCCCGACGAGTGGCGCGAGTTCAACCAGAAGTTCATCCCAGTTTATCTGCATGTCTGGCCGGACAAGTCGAAGGTGGCTGCCGGGCTGGCCTGCGGAGCAATCTGGACCGTTTCAAAAGGGATGCAACTGGGGGATGTCGTGCTCTGTCCCGATGGGAACGGCAACTACCGCATCGGCGATATTGCCGGACCCTATTCCTACGCTGAAGGAGAATTGCTCCCTCACCGACGTCCGGTCACCTGGCGGGAACAGACGATTGCCCGTGAAGAGATGAGCGATGCGCTCAAGAACTCCACCGGATCCATCGGCACGGTCAGCAACATCACGAAGTACGCGACCGAAATCGAGACACTGCTGGCAGGCACGCCACTGCCACCAATCACCGTCAATGACGAAACGATTGAAGATGTTGCCACGTTCGCGATGGAAAAGCATCTGGAGTTCTTCCTGGTGCAGAACTGGGGACAGACTGAATTGGGGAAGCAGTACGACATTTACGAAGAAGAGGGAGAACTGCTCGGCCAGCAATACCCCAGCGACACCGGCCCGATCGACATCTTGGCGATCAGCAAAGACCGAAAGACGTTGCTGGTGGTCGAGCTAAAACGAGGCCGGGCCAGCGATGTAGTCGTCGGCCAGATATTGCGTTACATGGGCTACGTGCAGGACGAACTGGTCGAACCAGGGCAGACCGTGCGCGGAGTGATTATCGCATTGGAAGATGATCAGAAGCTGAAACGAGCCTTGTCCATCGTCCCCACCATAGACTTCTTCCGGTACGCGGTCAGCTTCAAGTTGCTGAAGGGAGCGGAGACTGGCCCAAGTGGAGGCG
>JANSWS010000800.1 GCA_024743355.1 bacterium | reverse complement strand
GCTCGGTGGGCCAGAGGAGTCTCTGGCTTTCCGTCGGTATGCCAAGCGGCATTTCTATGGCGACGCCCGAGGGGCGCTGCGGTTGTTGACTGGCATGCAGTTTTTCGATCACGCAGCCCGGTGGCCAGGCATGATGACGTGCCACCACGCGCGTTTCGCCATCCATTGAGGTGCTGGCAAGTATAGATATTACTGCCGGGTCAGCAGGCCTTCTAATTAGCTCCAATGGAAAGCTGATCGTGAAGCCACATCTTAGGTCAGATCCTGAAAGGTGGCGGACGACGTCGGCTCTTGCCCGCCGTTCGATCTGATAATCTTCGATTACCTGATCCCCCAGTTTCACGGACAGGAAGGGGACGGCGCTCCTGCCGAGCAGAGCCCAACCCGTCACCTGAACTTGAGAGTGGTCATTGATCGCGACTTTATCCACCGCACCGTGGGTGGATGGACGACTGGGGGTGGCCTGGTGGGGTCTCGTTGCGACCGCGTTCCGGAGGATCGCTTTCAACGAGCGGCTCCAACTCCGAAGTCGAACCGTCTGCGGGTGTCGCGAGCCAACTGCCGCCGTATCTGGTCTTGCGTTCGTCACGTGGCGGGCAAGTCGGGATATCTCCGCCCGTGTCGCCTCTACCAGCCAGGTCGGCGTTGGATCGTCAACTTCGTTGCGATCATGATTCAAGAAGAAGGCCTCGTCCCTTGTTTGACCTGCGACAGTTGCGCGCCCGCGCGGCCGCTTGCGATCAAAGAACTCTTGTCGAGACTTGACTACAAAGTGATTGATTCGAACGTGATCCCATATGACTTGCGCGCTGACCCCTTCGCCTTTCTCTGAATGGTTCACAAGCGCTGCACCGCTTGTCTGGATTGTCTCAAGAGCATCGTGAACGCCGATCAAGTGGGGATTGCGCTTCACGCCATGTGCTGCACGGGCTCTGACAATTGTCTTGTAGTGGCGGTTGACGACCCAATCGTCATTGCCGCGCTTAACAAATCGTTCGACAACGAGGTCTTCGGAGGAGTGCTGGTGCCCCGATGAACCGTACGTGGCCCAATTGACCACGACGGCACCTATGTGTTGAAGCGAGTCAAGCTCTTCGAAGTAAGGTCGGAGTGAGCGAGCTCCATCAGTTGGCGAGAGGAACTCGTCTGCATCGATGAACGCAAGCCAATCCACTTCACTGCTGAACCGTCGCAGAATC
>JANSWS010000479.1 GCA_024743355.1 bacterium | reverse complement strand
TTTGCAGGCTTTGCATTAAGTCGTCAAACCGGATGGAGGCCTGCAATTCTTATGCGGGCATCCTATCTGTGACGTGTTCGTCGACTTGCCGTTGATCCAACCAGCCAAGCTGCTTCGCATGGCTCACCGTGAAAGTCACGGCGATGGACAGAAGCGTCAACAAAGTGTTGGCGCTCCACATGGACAACTCTCAAGCTGCAGGAGCCAATTTGCAGGCCTAACGTGTGGGCCCCAATCAAGCTGTCTTGACTGCCGGAAGCTCCATCCGGGAACCGGCTGGGCTCGTCTGCTTGCTGGCTCCTTTCACCGGCGTTTCGCTGGCCGCATCCATGGATTCCAATTCGGCTCGCAAAATCTTGATGTGCGCGGGTGCCGAAAGGCCCAGTGCAATACGATTGCCTTGGATTCGAACCAACTCGATGGAAATCTCGTCGCCAATGATCAGCTTTTCACCAACTTTGCGGCTGAGTACTAACATTTTGTTTCGTCCTTGATAAGTCTTGTTCGGTAAACTTGCCAGCTCGTCGCTGGCTCTACCTCTATTTATCCGCAGTGCCGTGACGACTTTGGTCCAAGCAGTCAAAATTTCCTGAATTCTCTTTTGCTGGCGTATTGGGAGAACTCATCTTTTTCCCAAGAATCGCGGCCAAATTGCCAGCCCAGAGCAACCTTTGGGCCCAATTTTCCCTTGTTTCCAAGCTGTTGGAAGCTCGAAAAGCAAACCTCTTGTTGAACGCCGGCGACCGCATCCATTCTCCGAACGATTGGAACACAACATCTGGGGTCGCTGTTGAGGGAGACGCATTCTGGCTCTCACCGCAAATCCACTTTGGCCAAGCAGACTCATCCGCAAGTGTTCGACGAATCGACCCACGAACACCGAAAATTCTCACACGGTTTTCGGCTTGGAGGTAAGACACGCCAAGCTCAGGGCATCAAAAGGACGTTATGTGCAGCGGAGAGCGGCGGGGTTTGCGGACGTGCCGAAGATTGCTCTGTCTGCGTTCAAAACTGTGATTGGATGAATCCAGGAGAAACGCGATGAATATCCGATTTGTTACTCAGAAGATGCATGCGATGCTCGATTACCCAGTAGCCATCGGGCTGATGGTCATGCCATTTTTGCTCCGCTTGGGGCAGTCCAATAGGCTTGCTTTGTGGCTGTCCGTGGGGACCGGTGTGGCGGCCTTGCTATTGACACTGCTCACTAAACATGAAACCGGAGTCGTTCGCGTGCTGCCGTATTCCGTTCATCTCGCGGTCGACTTTGCCGTCGGGCTCATGTTCGTGGTTGCTCCCATCGCATTCGGATTCAACGGACTGGATGCGTGGTTTTACTGGGCAAACGCCGCGGCCGTATTGGCGGTGGTGGCATTGCACAAACCTGCCCCACAGGCCATGGCGGCAATCGCCTGAACCGTCTGTTGGGGCGACTCTGTCGCAAATTAGCGCACTCGTAAAGCACTTCCGTTAGCCGGTTGCGACCGCCAACAGGACCGTGTTCTCCCTCTGCGTTTCTCGAATGATTTCCAATTTTCGTAACCACCCCTGGGAGTTTAATATGCCTCGAATTGAACCGATACAAAAGAAAAACGCGGACGCCAAGGCCGCACAACTCTTGGATAACGTCTCAAAGATGATGGGCTCCATACCGAACATTGTTGCCACGATGGCCAACTCGCCAGCGGTTGCCAACGCGTATTTGAGCTTCAGTCAATCGCTGGCAGCAGGATTGCTCTCGGCTCGATTGCGTGAACAAATCGCACTGGTTGTGGGAGAAGCCAACTCCTGCGGATATTGCGTGTCAGCTCATACGGCTCTCGGTAGACGCGCGGGCTTAACCGCTGACGAAGCCCTTGCCGCCCGCCGTGGAAGGCCATCAGATGAGAAAGAACGTGTGGCCATCGATTTTGCGCATCGAATTGTGCGGGAACGTGGATTCGTCTCAGATGTAGATTTAAAACGTGTGCGAGAAGCCGGCTACAATGATGGTGAGATTGTCGAAGTGATAGCCAATGTGGCGCTGAACATGTTTACCAACTACTTCAATCATGTGGCCGAAACCGAAATTGACTTCCCTGTCGCGCCCGAGTTGTCACTTGCTTAAGTGATAAAGCTGAGGAATGGAAGTCAAAATAAGGAAAGACATCAATGCCGCGCAGCAACGAGCAATGGGTTTCCAGGCTGAAAGCTCGGCAGGATACCACCCTGATTGAGCTGCGTGGCATTCTCATTCGCAATCTTGGTAAGGCACTGGTCCGTCACAGCCACGTCGACGAAGGCTTGATTGAAGATATGGTGCAAGATTCGGTTATGAGAATTCTCGATCGCTTGGACCAATTTGAAGGTAACAGTCAATTTGTCACCTGGGCGACAAGCATTGCGATTCGCGTGGCCATGGGGGAACTTCGCCGCAGACGCTGGAAGGACGTTTCGCTCTCCCAAATCTTGCCGGATGCAAATACAACATTCGCGGGGACTGTCGATTCCGCGCCCCCGCCGGAACGAATCCTAATGCGCCAATCCATGGTGCAGGCGATGTACGAAGCAATGGAAAAATGTCTTTCGGAAAGACAAAGAACTGCGCTGCTGGCAGAACTAAAGGGCATGCCATTGGACGAGATCGCCCAGCGTATGGGTAGCAATCGGAATGCGATTTATAAGCTGACGCACGACGCCAGAAAGAAACTGCGGACGGGACTGGAGGCGGCTGGATACACAGCGGAAGACATCAACGAATCCACCAGCGAAGTGATTGCTTGACTATGCGACTTTCCAAAGAAGAAACGGACGAACTGCTGCGGCAGATCGGACTTACCGAAGACCAAGAAATTGATTGCGATCAGTGCCTCGCGCTAGTTGCCGAGTTCGCCGAGCAGGAAGCTTGCGGTGCCCGTGTTCGGGCAGCGCTTGAAGCCGTGCGGCAACATCTTGCAATCTGCGGCGAATGCCAAGAAGAATACGCGGCATTATGTCTGACGCTAGACAACGCCGAAACCAAGCCAAATGGCTAAGCCTGTTAGCTTCGGTCGTAATTGTGTTGGGGATTCGCCGTGGACTATTTCCTTCTTCAGGCCAAGCCACCAATCGTTCGCGTTCACGATAGGTTAGTATGAGTTTCTTATTCCATGCATCGAGCCTTCGATAAGTTTCCCGCTGCTTCATGAGAAGTGACAAAACATGAATACCTTCCTAAGGCTGGCTTTGGTATGTGCCCTGGTAACGGCCCCAGGTCCAGAATTGTGGGGGCCACAACTGTGGGGACATGAGAAAGCCAACGAACAGCGTCCCAATGTGCTGTTCATTGCCATAGATGATCTAAACGATTGGATTGGGTGTCTGGGAGGCCATCCACAGGCACTGACTCCGAATCTGGATCGCCTAGCAGCGCGCGGAGTGCTGTTCACCAACGCGCACTGCCCGGCCCCGGCCTGCAACCCTTGCCGCTCAGCAGTCTTCACCGGGCGCGCCCCCAATCGTTCTGGACTGTACGACAACCGTCAGCAGATGCGAGAAGTGATGCCGGAGGACGTGATCATTCCTCAGTATTTTCGGCAACAGGGATATCACGCGGCCGGCTCCGGAAAGCTTTTGCACTACTTCATTGATGCAGCCTCTTGGGACGAGTACTTTCCCAAGGCTGAATCGGAGAATCCTTTCCCACAAACGCATTATCCCAGCGAACGGCCGGTAAGTTTGCTACGAGGCGGTCCATGGCAGTATGTCGAAACCGATTGGGCTGCTCTGGATGTCAGCGATGCGGAATTCGGCGGAGACTGGTCGGTCACCGAATGGATCGCTGAGCAGCTTAGCCGCGAGCGTGACCAGCCATTCTTTCTGGGGTGTGGAATCTATCGGCCTCATGAACCTTGGTTTGTACCCAAAAAGTACTTTGAACCATTTCCATTGGAAGGCATACAACTGCCCCCCGGCTTTCTGGAGAATGATCTCGAAGACGTTCCCGTTGCTGGACAAAAAGCCGCTAGAAATCGCTACTTTGCCCACATTCAGGAGCAGGGACAGTGGAAGCAAGGTGTGCAGGGCTATTTGGCGTCCATTCATTTTGCGGATGCCATGCTGGGACGCGTATTGGATGCTCTGGAAGCTGGGCCTCACGCGGATCAGACCATCGTTGTCCTGTGGTCAGATCACGGTTGGCAACTGGGAGAGAAAGAGCATTGGCAGAAGTACACTCCATGGAGGGCCGTGACCCGAGTTCCGTTGATGATCCGCGTGCCGGCTCAGATCAGTGCCAGTCTGCCGACGGGTACTCAGGCGGGAGCTGTGTGTGATGCTCCCGTGAACTTGCTAAGTCTCTACCCAACCCTGCTTGAATTGTGCGGTCTTCCAGTCAAGCAAGACAATGACGGCCCAAGTCTCTTGCCACTGTTGCATGATCCGCAAGCAAGCGATTGGACTCATGACTCGATTACGTTTCTCGCCCAACCGGGCAGTTACGCGTTGAGCGGCAAAACACATCGCTACATTCATTACGCGGAGGGCGGTGAGGAGCTATACGACATTCAAAATGATCCGCATGAATGGAATAATTTGGCTCCGCAGGCCGAGGCAGAGCCGCTGCTGTCGGAATTTCGTCAACGGTCCCCAGGCGAATTTGCTCCCCGCATCGAACCGTCGGTTGAATCCTTGGCCAAGCTGACTTGGCATCCTTCTGCGGGCATATCGGCTCCCGCTTCCGAGCCGGACGGCAATCCGTTTCCGGTCCACTTCATCAACCAAGGGCGAAAGGATGTGGAATTATTTTGGATGGATCGCCAGGGAACTCCCAAGTCATACGGGCTGATCGCTGCCGGAAAAACCAAAGCCCAGCAAACACGTCCGGGGGCGGTCTGGATGGTACAGTCCGCCGGCCAGAGTCGGCAGTTGGGGCACTTTGTTGTGGGGGATCGAACCGCACAAGCCGTTATTCCAGCTACGCAGCCCAACGTCATCGTTATTCTAACGGACGACCAGGGGTGGGCTGACATCGGCTGTCACTCCCAAGTTAGCGATGTGCAAACTCCTAATATTGATGCGCTGGCCGCACGCGGGGTGCGTTGCATGGCAGGTTATGTGACCGCGCCGCAGTGCAGTCCCTCGCGCGCAGGGCTCATGACCGGACGCCATCAACAGCGATTCGGAATCGATACCATTCCGGATATGCCGCTGCCCAGTGAAGCGGTGACACTCGCCGAACACTTGAAGGCCCTGGGATATCGCACGGGCTTCGTTGGGAAATGGCACCTGGAACCCAATCCGCTGTGCGCTGAATGGCTGCAGCGTGAGTTGCCAGAAATGGCGGATAAGCCCAGGCGCGAAGTGCAAATTCCCTGGAGTAAGATCCGCCCCTTCTCGCCTGGTCAGCAGGGATTCGACGAATACTTTTGGGG
>JANSWS010000775.1 GCA_024743355.1 bacterium | reverse complement strand
TTCAAAGCGCCTGTTCCCTCCGGGCATCCAGAAATTTGGCAGTTTTTTCCGACCGGAAGTGGCGTCGTTGAAGTGCCGACGGCTAAGTTGGAAGGGTACTGTCTAGCCGCCTCTTTCCCGCCAATACTTAATCTATCAAAACTTGTAAATTTCCGACCGGACTATGTCGGCACTTTAAAGTTTCACGAGAAAAATAGATTAAATTGTTCGCTTCGACTAAGACCGGTGACTGAGTTTGACCCACCGGTGAGTTTAGCCATCCCAGCACTTTTCTGCCATCAATTCGCCTTAGCGAACGGAGTTAGCGACTCCACGAACCATTAATGAATGCACCTCATAGAGAACCCATCAATGACAGCCATTACCTTATCACTGCTTTGGCGTTTGATTTAGTTGTTCTTCTACGAGAAAACTGACGAAGGAATCGCTTCGCATCGATATTGAATTGTTTGGCTAGCACGTCGCCGTTTAACTACCGAGTCACAGATCAACTTGGATAGACAAATTTGTCGCTTGTTAGGTCAAAGATTTCGGTATTCTAACAGACACTTTTCACCCAATTAGAACAACTCGCCAAAACGTGCGCAACTTCCTTTGGGCGCTTTGTTGTCGTTCCATTCTTGCCGCCTCGATCAACTGGGTAACTGCTTCGAACGCAAAATATAAGGCAATTTGACCAAAGAGGTTCAATACAGCTGTTCGAGGGAATGAACAGGTTGCAACGCCAGGATCTCATCCAAAACACATCTTGACGCCAAGCCGCGTCTAGTTGGACGCGCCAGGCAGTGTTTTGTGACCCAGCCCCCTGATCCGGGCCATTCAAGCGTAGGGTCCGTTCACGTTTTGCTCTGCTACCCAACCTTCTGCCGGCTCAGCGTAGAATTTTCCACCTTTTGTCAGCAAGGCGGGCTGGTATCGCCTGCTGCATTTGCCAGTGTTATCGGGGAGATATTCCCGATAGCGCTGTGGGGCCGTTCTTCATTGTAGTATCTACGCCATGTCTCCATCTTTTCGCGGGCATCCGCAAGCGTCAGGAACCAATGGGCGTTCAAGCACTCGGCACGGAACCTGCCATTGAAGGCTTCGATGAAGGCGTTGTCCGTCGGTTTGCCTGGTCGTGAGAAGTCGAGTGTGACGCCGCGCTGATAGGCCCAGAGGTCCACATCCCGGGAGATGAACTCGCTGCCCTGATCGACACGGATGGTCTTGGGATAGCCGATCATTCGGCGGGAGTGTCCTGAACTTTGTGTATCTGGGCTGGCCCATGCGGGTTTCAGATACGGTCACGCATTGAAGCGCTCGTCGTACATGATAGCGAATTGATTCCGGGCCGCAAACCATTCCCGGACATTCCGGCCACCTTTCTCGA
>JANSWS010000718.1 GCA_024743355.1 bacterium | reverse complement strand
TTGCTGTGCTCGGTCAGCTTGAGAACGAATAGATCGTTACGGCTGCCATCAATCAGCGCTCCAGCGTCCCGTTCGGTAAGTAGCCATACATCGCCACGATAGTTTGTCGGTCGATGATCAGCGAGAAGAGCTTCCTTCAACGCCTTCGGCTTTGTCTGCAAAAGCTCGCGGGCCTGCTTTGCAGCAATCATCTTGTACCGAACCAGGGTCCAGCACAACGCCTCGTAGCTCACCCCAAGTCGCAGACTGAACTGGTAAATCACGTTTGCGCGTCGAAAGTCTGGCACAGTCCAATTCTGCCGCTTCATGTGTAGGGCCAGCAGCCATTTGGGCATGAGAAACGCGACTGCGAAAGCGTCGGCTTCGACTTCTTGATAGTCGTGGCCCGGATCGAAATTGGCTGGCATTCGACGGAGTATACTTGCTTCATCGTCGAGGCTGGGCTGATGGTTCAGAAGACAATGGCCCAGCTCATGTGCGGCCGTAAATCGCTGGATACTCATGGGGCGCTGAGTGGTGACGAGAATCCCTTGCGATGGGGCATTAAGATATGCTCCGAGCAAGCCGTCGAGCGGCCGGAGGAGCAAAGGCACGTCAAGTTCATTGATGAGAGCAAAAACGTTGACTGAACCGCCTGACGTTTCGAGCCGCTCTCGCACGCCTAGTTGCCGGTGTGCTCGAGCCGCCGCAGCTGCTCCGCCGCGAACTGCCTGCGAATAATTGGAAACCACTGGCTACTCCTGGGTTGCGGCCGAGCGGGCGCGCAAGTACTCGGCAAAACGCCCCAGTTCATCCCGGTCTTGCCGAGACAAGTCTGCGGCTTGTCGTGCAAGGTGCGCTACATCTACCGGCAAACTCCCAGCTGCATCGTCTTCTCCGATGAAATACGCGACCGGTTGTCGATACAGCTTCGCGAGCCGGTTCAACTCCAGAGCCTCGACACGGCGGTTTCCGGCCTCGATCTCAGACAACGCGGTTCGCTGGATCTTGAGGTACTGGGCCACCTCGTCTTGCTTTAGACCCAAATACCGACGTGCTTCCCGCAGCCGCTCCCCCATCTCCTGCCGAGCTTCTTGGTCATCGTCGTTGGTCCGCTTGGCGACGCTCATGCTGACACTCCATTCTTCTTCTTCCACTGCTGTTCCAGCCGCGGGATTAAGTGATCCAATGCGTCTTGCACCGAGTTGTATCCGCCAGTGTGTACCGTCGCATCCGCCGGCGTAAAGCCAAGCACTGGTTCGACCGCGCACAGGAGCTCCACAACTACAAGAGAATCCATCGGTACAGGTGCGACTGCCGCCACCCCAGATGATGCGGGCAGTGCAATTCCGTGCATGCTGGCTTCAGCCTCCGCCGCGAGCATGAGCTCGTCACGAAGCACAAGTTCCAGATCCTGCTTCGGAAACAGTTTCGTTTTGGTGGTCGTTTGCATCGTCCATGTCCGAATAGCTGTCGTGCGCTCAGTATAATGTCGGAAAATCCAACATGCAAGGCCGTTCACCAGTCGCTTTCGGGCAGGCTGGAGTCGCCCCGAGCTTTTCCGGGATGCGACCAGAGGGGTATCTGTGCTGCGGAAACAAAGATTTGCCGGACAAGCACCGGTTGTGACGAAGTGTGTCGGACGCGTTCCCAAGCCCCCCAACGTGAGCTAACGTTGGTGGGCTTGGGTATATTACATAAAACGACTTATCGGATTTTTGGTAAGCCACGGTTTTAATTACAATTTTGAAGCATCTTGGTTGAGGTTCAACCAGTACCTCGTATGGCGTCGCTCACCGGTTCGGCTGAGCG
>JANSWS010000139.1 GCA_024743355.1 bacterium | reverse complement strand
CCAGGTTGTCACTTGGGAAAGTCGCACGAGCCCATTACTGGATTGCCTGTACCAACCGCCAAGCAAAACTCGGAAGCCTTCGAACTCTCCCCAAACCCACAAGCTCGCGGAGCCGCCCAGGATTGGGGACCCACCGCAGTTGCAAACCAGAACGATGCCGGATCGCGCGGCACAGCCGCCGGTCTCCAATTGGCTGCCTACCACCAGGAATCAGAAGTCCACAGCAGCCCGCCCGCACCGGAAACCAATGCGACGCTGGTGGAACCTGCCCCGGAGAATCTCGTTCAAGCGCTGGCCCATGATCCGTCGGCAAATGCTCCGGCCATAGAAGCCTTGTCCGGCGAAATGTCACTAGATGACTTCCTGTCGATCGCAATGACCCATAACCCAAGTTTGCGAGAATTGGCATTCGCGACACAGAAGGCAGCCGGTTATCGCGCGCAAGTCGGCCTCCGACCCAATCCCGTCTTGGGTTACCAGGCGATGCAGCTTGCCGACGAGGGAACCGATCAGCACGTGTTCTTCGCGGAACAGGAGTTCGTCACTGGACAAAAGCTGGACTTGAACCGCCGCGTCTTGAATGAGACACTGCGAGCCCAGCGACTCGAACTGGACACCCAACAATTCCGCGTGACTACTGACATCAAGGTACTGTTCTACGAAACTTTGGCCGAACAGACACGGGTCCAGTTGATTTCCGAATTTGAATCCGTCCTGGACGCCGGATACAACTTGGCCAAGCTGCGTGCCCAAGCGCTCGAGGGCACCCGCGTTGACTTGCTCCAAGCCAAGATTCAGCGCGATTCGATCTCGGTGGATTTGTCGCAAGCCGAATTGCGGTTTCAAGCAGCCTTTCGAGAATTGGCCGCCGTCGCTGGCCAGCCCTCACTGCCCTACGCCCGCCTTATGGGGCAACTACCGGAGACGATTCAAGAAGTCGACTGGACCCAGCTGAGTGCATCGCTGGTGGAACGCAGCCCTGAGTATCAGGCAGCCCAAGCGCGGATCAGCCGGGCGCGGGCCAATTTGACGCGTCAGGGAGTCCAGCCCATTCCCAACCTGCTGGTGCAACTGGGAACCGGATTCGACAATGCCACCGATGCGGGGATGATTAATCTCCAAGTCGGAGCGCCACTGCCTGTGCACAACAAGAATCAGGGTAACATAGCTAGCGCCCAAGCCGAATACTGCCGCGCCGTTGCAGAAGCGGAACGCATTGCCAATGCGATCCGCGCGCGAACCGCATCCATTTCCAAACTCTACGATGCCGCTTCTGCCGCTGTTCTCACCTATTCACAAGAGATTCTTCCGGATGCCAGAGAAACACTGGAACTGGCGGAAACAGCCTACGAGGCCGGGGAATCCAATTTCTTGCAGGTCCTGGTGGCGAGACAAACGTTCTTTGAAACCAATCTCAGGTACCTGGATGCCCAACAACAGTTGGCCCAAGCTCAAGCTCGGCTGGACGGCTTCGCACTCAGCGGCTCCTTGGACAACGTTCGGGACGAGAGCGGTGACGACAGCCTGCGTGGCATGACCTTCGGGCAGCAGTAGCCGCGTGCGGCTGACCCTGCATGACAACGACCCTCAGTCGCCGCAGCCCACATCCTCGTTCAAGGCCGATTGAATCAGCTCCATCTCAGCCGATTCGTGTTCGTCGAAACTTCGAACCAGTTCGCGAGCCCTTTCGGCCAATGCTTCGTTTTCCAGTGGCGGCTTGCGATAGGCTTCTTCACACAACCCTTGCGCTCGCTCGAACAAGTCCGCGTGCTGTGCGCGAAGTGTCTTGGATTTGCGATGCAGACGCGGAGCTACCTCCAGAGCTTCCTCAAAATAGCCGTAAGCTTCCTCGAGAGCAAAGTGCAGTGCAAGTTGGTCACGAAATAGCTCGGTGAGTTCACAGAATTCCTTGAGGTTTTCACCAAATAGCGCGGAGTTGCCAAGCAAGTACTTCATCCGCCCCTCAATGAACAAGAGCTCCTCGCGGTCTTCCTTGATGTCCTGGAAAAACGCAGGATTGATCGCCAGCTGCCTTGTACCCAGCTGCCTTGGATTTTGATCAGGCATTTCGAAGGCCTTTGCCAAAGAGATATAGAATGGCCCGTCTATCCAACTCGCGTAGACAACTCTTCAGGAGTGGTGCATCGCCTTGCGCAAACACTTTCCACCAGCAAGAACACTTTCCACCAGCAAGCATTACAATCCGTACTTAGCTTCTCCCGCCCCATCATCGTTGAATCGTAATGCGGCTCGCAACGCCTTCCGCCTACATCCTTAGGATAACGGGTCTCACGTGCTTGCAACAACTTCCGTCGACTCCCCGTCAGGATTTTTCGCAACTCGTCTACATTTCGGGATGTCCCATCTGCAACCAAGTCGGACGAAATAGCATTACCAAAGCCAATACCAACACAACCAGCCCGCTAATCAATTTGAGCCATCGTCCCTCCTGCTCCTGCAGTTTTCGGTGGCTGAGAGTCACCAACACTACACTCAACAACATCATGTCGTCGAACATATAAGCCGCTATATAAAGCCCCAGGTAAAGATAATTCTTCCATGCCGGCAACTCCTGCATGGTCAGAATCTGCGTGTAAAGCGCTGGTAATCCCGCCGTGCATAACAGCTCCACCATATTCACGATGATAGCCAACGTGACCGCCCCAGCGATGGCCACCGACAAGTACTTGGCGGTGACAATTTGACGAACACGCTTGTACAGCCCGGGCTTGCTGGATTCCGGGATCGAAAGCGAAATTCCCTTCTTAAACGCAAAAAAGTCTTTGATATTGATGACACCAATGACGATGCCCAGGCAAGCCAACGCAATTTGCACCGGACGCACGTAACCCAGCAAAGTAAACAACTCCAGCCAGGCCGCCATAAAGGCGAAATAGGCTACGCCACTTACCACCACAAAAGTCCCGGCCACCGCCAATATCTTCCAACGATCCTTGATGTTCACCAACACGGATAGCAGAAACACCAAAATCCACATTGCACAAGGATTGAAACCGTCGACCAATCCAACGGCCAGAGTGAAGGCTGGTAATCCCACGCGGCTCGCGCTCAACGAGCCCAAGACCGGCAGGTCAATCGTGTCCCCGGATTGCTTGGTGGTACCTAGCGGCGCGGGGCTCAATTCAGCTTCTCCCATATCCTCGGCTCCGGCAGCAGCGGGCAAAGCCAAATCCAGGGGAAGCTCATCTTCATCTAATGGCAATTCACCGCTGTTCGTCTGCAACGCCTCCACGTGGGCTGAATCCCCGGGCACCAGTGGCAGTTCAGGTAGCTCGGGCAGATCCTTTACGTCTTCTTGTAGCCTCCGATGAAGGTATTCACCTTGCCCCGCCATGGCATCCGATTGCGCGCCTGCTGCAACTCCTGCATTTTGCTGCGTGACTACGGAGAAAGGCAGCACTGTGCTGGGGAAGTGGTTGCACAGCAAACAAGCGGCAGCGAGATTTGCCTGCGAGGTCTTCATCAGAGCTGCTGGCAACTGCTCGCCTTTGCCAGGAATAAGACTCCTGAGATTCTCGCTCTCGTGAATTCTCTGCCAATAAGAGGAATCATTGGAATCCGGCCGCGCACCAGCATTGGCGTCCTCGGAAGGTTCACTCTCCACCGTAGCATTTGCTCCAGAGGAATCCTTACCGGCGACTTGGCGGATCAGATTCTCGAACTGTCGACCCGAAATCGAATCTCCTTGGTAGCCAATCAAAACTCGTCGGGCGAATTCAATCGTCGGTAGTCCCGGCGGTTGTCCACTCCTGCGAGCCAAGTCCTCCCATCGCCGTCTGGCAGCTGCATCTCGGGTAATCTCGTAATACCGGAACTTGAGCGCAGGCCATCTCTTGGTGAGCTGAGCAATAAATGCCTTCGCGGATTGGCAACGGGGGCAAGTGTCTCGCGTGTACACGTCCGCAGTCCACAATTCTTCAATTGCCGGTCCACTCTTGGCCGCATCAGCAAATCCGAAGTACATCCGGTCGCAGGCGTAAAATGCTGGCACAACCACCCGTTCCCGCCCAAACTTTTTGCTTAAAGCATAAAGCCGCTTGAGCTGCTCTTGGTCCTTCAGAACATCGTGCACCTGGACCTTCAGCCCCGGCGTTTTTGCTTCCAGCTCGCGGGCGAAGGTCGCTACCTGCTCTGCCGCAGGCAGATCGGATCGTACGAATGCATCCACGCGGATCAGGTTCTCCGCCATTTCGCCCGCATTGGGTAAAGGCTCTTGCGACGCAGCCATGGTTGGATGCCCAATTGCCGCGAAGAGCGCAAGTAACAACATCATGCCAAATCGCCAGACTCTGATGGAGACATCTATTTGCAACATGTGTGCTGTCCCGTTTAGGAAATCGCTTGCAGGCTTGCACCCAAAACCAACAGTGTGCACCGAAGTGTGACAAAGCAGACCCGAAAGGCAACGCAACATGCCCTTCAATCGGTGAAAATGCGCTCAGCTGACACAGTGCAATTCGCGTTCCCGTGCTGCGATTAGCCCGTCTCTGCTGATCGTCGACCCATTGGAAATTGGAAGAAAGCGGCTAGTGCTTTGTTGCAGCTCAGATTTTGAGAGAGCTAGCCGGTCGATCAACTCCTCGAAAAGCTGTCGCTGCCATTCAATGAAAGCGAGCCTGTGAGCCTGCGTCCCACATATCCGGATTGTCGCCCAACGCCAACTTCAGCGACTCCGTGGCATCCTTCAGTGCGGCCCGTGTCGTATCTGCCAGAGGGGCATCCAAGTACTTGATGTTTTGTGCCACTTGCGCCGCGTTTCGAGCGCCCGCAATCACACTGACAACACCCGTCTGCTGCCCCACCCAGGAAAGAGCCAGCTCTGCCATAGAACGCTGATCTTGCGACGCAATTTCACGGATACGCTGCAGTGTCTCGAAGGTCAGTTCCTCGCAGCCGGCCTCGCCATGCCGCGCCAGCGGGCGATTACCGGAGAAATGTCGCGAACGGGCTCGACCTTCTGGCACCTCATCGGCCGAAAGATATTTATCAGCCAGGATGCCATGCATGAGAGGGCTATAAGCCAGGACTCCAATCTGCTCTTGGATGCACAAAGGCATAATCTCTGCCTCGATCATTCTCCACAGCAAATTGTAGGGAAGCTGATTGGTTAGCGGCTTGGCCAGACATAGGATGTCGCCGAGATCACCCGTTCCAGCATTGCAGACACCGATGTGCCGTACCTTGCCCAAATCTCTCAGCCGCAGCATCGCCTGCCAAGTCTCAATGAGTGGGGTGTTGGGATCCGTCCAGTGCGTTTGATAGAGGTCTAGATAATCGGTTTGCAACCGTTCCAGCGTCGCGTCACATTCCGACTCGATGTCTTCCGGTCGCATTTTGTTTGGGCGAATCTTGCTGGCGATGATCACCTGCTCTCGAAGTCCATTCTGGCGGACGAAACGCCCCAGCAACCGCTCGCTTGCACCATCCCCGTACATGGGAGCCGTATCAAAGAAATTAACCCCCGCATCCACTGCAGCCTGCATGGCGGAAATCGACTCATCTTCGTCCCTTTGGCCCCAGTGGGCATCGCTGATCACTCCCCAGCAACCAAAGCAGAGTCGTGAGACTTCAAGATCCGAACCGGGAAACTTATGGTACTTCATGTCTTTTAGCTTAGAGCGGCCATTTGTCACGGTACATTACTTTGCGGCCTTTGTATGTCTGCCACAGGCCGGCATCCAACAGCCAACTGCGGCCCTCACCCTCGACTCGAACCTGGCCTTGGGGCACTTCGAAGGAGTTCCTCCCAGGTTTCAGAAGCTCGGGTTTGCCATTGACCATAATCTCGATCGTCCGCTCCGTTTGATTGTCCAAAACCAGTGTCCCAGTCTCTTCCTGGTCGGCCGGAGATTCTGACTGATTGGGAAGTGTTGCTTGCGTCTCGGTTCTCGTACCAAGCTCACGTCGCAACGCTGGCAACTCGGAGTCGACAAATTTGTTGAACTCAGCGGCCACCTCTCCCAATTGCCCCTGGACCTTCTCGAGCTCGCGAAGTCTTTCATTTTGCGAGCGATCGAATTGTTTGAGGTCCGCAATCTCCAGTCGCAATTTGCCTATCTCCGAAGAAACTTCGTCTAAACGATCCATCAGTCCAAGAATGCGGCGGTCGGTGGCACTGCTGGACGCTTGCAACTCGCGAATGGCAATGACATTGGCTTCCAGCATCTGCTGAGCTGTCATGGCCGAGTCAAAAGGCTGCGGCTCATCGCTTGCCGAGGCGTTTGCTTGGCCATCACCATTGCCGGCTTCATTGGCGGCAACTGGACTCGCATCACCAACTTGGCTGACCAGTCGCTCATGGCCCGATTCACTTGGGACCTCAGTCCCATTCAGATCGGATCCGGCAAAAGACTGCGGCTGATGTTGAAGTTCCGGGCTGGCTGTACCGAACACGAGATTTCTAACAGGAGAACCGGGCAATAGCACGCTGCTCGCCAAGAGAACAACCGCCAAGATTCCCGCGATAGCCAGGGTTTGGCCTGTCAGCCAGGAGTTTTTCGAGGATTTCTCGGAAGTTTTCAACTTCGGTTCCAATTCCACACTCATCACGCTCAGCTTTCCGGTGAAGACCCACGATTCATAAACCTCTCGGTTTATGTTACTAGAAGAAGGGCTTCGACGCACGTATTCGCGATAGCCAATACGAAAACCCCTTGCCAACGAACCGGAAAATTTTACCGAAATGATCGTTTCTTAACGTGTTGGATCACTGCAACTCAGCCGGCAGCCGTCGCCCAGCTAAACTCGGCCCAGCCCAGCTCAGCGAAAAACGCGCTCCGGCCATTCTCTGGTTGGCTTCGCGGAAGGATGCCACACTCTCGGCCATGGAGAACTGCTACCTCGCGCCGGGCTAAGCCGATTTGCACGACAAATTTGCTCTGCTGTCTGGCGGAGCTCAGTGCCAAGCCGAGTTCAATGCTCAGCCAAGTTCAATGCTCAGCCAAGTCACTGCTGTCCATAGACGGGCGGCTTCCAATCCTGAGGCAAACGTCCCTGGGGACGCACGCCGAGAGCGTCATTGGGGATCGGGTGATCTTCCATCCGCTCCAATGGGAGATCATCCGGCAGATGTTGGATTCGAATGTTCTTGCATTCAAGCCGCATGCTTGGACCTACGTGAACTTGCAATGCCAAGACGCCCTCGAGAGTACGGCCGACTGGGTCAAAATCCAGCACATCCGCCGTCATCTGGTCGTCAATCCAGTGCTTATAGTGATTGCCGCGCGCCAGTACCCGGTATTCATGCCATTGCTCGGGAGCAAACTCATGCACCGGGAAATGGCCTACGATCCAAGCTTGCCCCTTGTCATCTATGATCACCTGTTCGCCGGTGTGCGCCAGAATGCGACGCCCCCGCTCCTCGTACAGCATGCCGTTGTAATCCGGGCGATCGGCAACCACGTCACACTGATAACCGCTGACGATGTCCAGCCCTATGTCCGGTCGCGACGTGCCTCGGTATTGAATGCCGCTGTTGCCACCCGCCGAAATTTTAACTTGCATGCGCAAGTCGAAATTTCGCACCGTGGACGACTTCCAGGTCAGAAAGCGATTGGACTTCAGGGTCCCGTCGGTAACGCCCGTAAGCAATCCGTCCTGTACCGACCAGAATTGGGAATCGCCTGACCATTCGCGGAGCGCTTTTCCATTGAAGATAGAAACAAAGCCATCTGCGTCCACGGCAGCACCAACCGCCGCGGAAGCCTCCGGATGCGGGACGGTGGAAGCCGTGAATGCACGATCCAAGGGCGCCAGCGGCCCACCCAATTCGGCAACCCGCTCGTCGGTCCGCTGCCGCATCTCGGCCAGCACTTCCGCGTACTGTGGATCGGCCACGTAGTTGATGAGTTCATCAGGATCCAGTTCGAGATCATGCAAGAACTCATAGTTCTGGTGGTCGATGTAGCGGACGTACTTGTAACGCGAGCTCCTCAGCCCTTCAAAGGCTGGGATACGGTTCCGCACAGCAAAGTGTTCATGGAAAGACTCCTCACGCCAGTCCGTTGGCGTTTGCTGCTCGACGATTGGTTTTAGACTGTGCCCTTGGTAACGAGCTGGAATAGCTACGCCGGCCCAATCCAAAAAAGTCGCCGGCAAATCCAGATTAAGCGCTATGGCTTCGGAAACCTTGCCTTTCTCGTATGCGGCCACCCTGGGATCAGCAATAATCAGAGGCACGCGTAGCGATTCTTCGTAATGCGACCACTTGCCGGCCAAGCCCCGGTTTCCCATGTAGTATCCGTTGTCCGCGGAGTAAACGATGATGGTATTGTCAGCCAGCCCTGCTTCACGAAGAGCAGCCATAAAGCGTCCAATAGCTCCATCAATCCCGCTGACCATGCGGTAGTAAGCCCGCATATTGGTTTGGTATTTGAGATCCGTATTCCATCGCCAGAAATACCTTTCGCGGTTAATCGTGGTCTTCAGAAAATCGGGCAGGGCTTCAAAAATTGAAGGGTCGCTCAATCGAGGCGGTGGAATCAGCGTGTCTTCGTACATTCCCGAGACGGCCTGAGGCCAGGGAAAATGACCGATGCCCGGCCTGCGATCACTGTCTTCCGCGTGGCAGGCATTAAACCACATGTTCAGTGCAAAGGGCTGATCCTTGGGTTGCGAGCGGATGAAATCGATTCCGCGATCGACGATTAATTCGGTTTCATGACGCAAACTCCCATCCGGCTGGGGCTTGTAGTAGGGATTGCGACCAATGGCCTCGAATTCATCAAAATGGTCCTCACGACGATAGCCCTCTGGCATCGTTGCATGCCATTTCCCGAAGTACCCAGTGCGATAACCAGCCTCGTTCAAAATGTCCGAGTAGAGTTGGGCCACGGCTTCCGGACGGGCAAGCTCGGGATTGCCGGGCGTGCCATAAGTCCTTCCTGTGAGTCCTGTCAGAATGGTCGTGCGACTCACCCAACAAATCGAGTGACTAACAAATGCGTTTTGAAAGCGGGTGCCGCTACGGGCCAGGGCATCGATGTTGGGCGTCTGGATTTGCTGGTTTCCATAACATCCTAAGGTGCTGGTTGTCTGATCGTCAGCAAAGAAAAAAACAATGTTTGGACGACTTTCACCCAAACACGTAGTTGCCATCACCCAACAAACTATGCATATCGAGGCAAGCGAAATAGGTTTCATCATCCCGGCTTTCAACTGGAGAATTGGCCGATCTGGTCGGCGGTTTGCATTTTCTAGGCAGTGAACCCCTCGTCGTGTTGGCATCTGTCCCCCGATGCAAATTTTTGAGGAAAGCATCGACGGGCATCTGGGAATTTGACCCGCTTGGGTGAAGCGTCATGCTGTAGTCCAGCATTCCACGATGGGGGAGGACCGCTATCATAGCGGAAACTGGCGGCCAACATCGTCAATTTGGAATGCTCGACGCCTGCCCTTATTTCGCGGCCAACCCTAAGTTCAATTGGAGCCCGGACATGCTCCCAGCTTTTTTATTCTGTGCGGGCCTGCTCTTGATCGGAGTGGTGCTCAGGCTGCGGATGGGCATTTTTCGCCGCTACTACATTCCCGCTGCGGTGATCGCGGGAACGCTTGGCTTGGGAATGACACTGCTCGGCAGGCAGTATTCTTTGCGATGGATCGACGAAGCTTCGCAGCCCATGGCCGCGTGGCCCGGATGGCTGATCGCTGTCGTCTTTGCAGGCATGCTGCTCGAACGCAAGCCACCACCCTGGAGCGAGAGTCTTTCCCGTGTTGGACGGCAAGGCCTGATGGTGTGGATCATTGTATTGGGACAAACCGCCGTGGGCCTGCTGGTGACGTGGTTGCTCATTCAACCCTTCTACGCTGTCCCTAATTCGACCTCCATGCTCATCGAGACAGGTTTTGCCGGAGGGCACGGGACCGCCGCCGCCATGGGGCAGGTTTTTCGCCACCCCACAATTAACCTGGAAGGCGGATTGGATCTGGGGATCCTCATGGCCACCTGTGGCCTGATTTATGGTGTCGTATCCGGGATTCTCTGGATCAATCTGGCCGCGCGATTGGGGCTCATCAAGATGACGGACGGCATCCGTCTTGCCGCAGCCCAGCCAAACTCGCCAACCGCCACAACACCTTCGGATTTGGACGAGCAGTTACCGATTGGCTATGCCAAGATCAGCAGCGATGCCTTGGATCCCTTGCTGCTACAGGTGATATGGTTGGCCGTTGCGTTGGCCCTTGGGCTTGCTCTGCAATACGCAGTCGGCACATTCGCCGGGCTATTTCAAGGCGATTCACTGAGCACACTTCAAGATGCATCGAGTGAAAACCAGAATCTCGGCAACCAAATCGACGTCAAGAAATTTGTAGAGAGTTTTCCTCTATTTATCTACACGCTGTTTGGCGGCTGGATCGTGCGGCGGATACTTTCGTTTTTCGAGGCGGACGACTTGATCGACCGCGACACGATTAACCGCTTGACGTCGACTGCCATGGATGTGCTCGTGGTGGCAGCCATCACGACTATGAACCTCACGGCCGTGACGACACTGATTGTTCCCTTCTCACTCTTGTTTCTGGGGGGAGCCGTCTGGTGTGGCGTTTGTCTGATGGTGCTTTCACGCAAGCTACTGCCGGAACAGCATTGGTTCCAATTGGGACTGATCAACTACGGGATGTCTACTGGAACGACAGCGACCGGCTTCGTGTTATTGCGATTGGTGGATCCGGAGCTGGAGTCGGGGGCGGCGGAAGATTATGCCCTGGCCGCGCCCCTGTCCTCGCCCTTCATCGGCGGCGGCATGCTGACGGTCGGGCTGCCGCTGCTGGTACTGGAACGGATCCCCATTGCGATCAGCACGCTCTCGATGATCGGTTTGGTGGCTCTTCTCATTGGCTTGGGCTGGCGCTGGAACGCGCACTATCGCACGACGTCCGCTTAAGTGTCTCGTCCAATTCGAGCTTTAACCACTGGTTACTGGGCTCCGCCTAGTAACCCAATTTCTTGCAGGCTCTAACCCAATTAACCACTGGTTACTGGGCTCCGCCTAGTAACCCAAGTTCTTGCAGGCTCTGCCTGCGGTGTGTTGGACCTCAGCGATGGAGTCGCTAACCCAACGCGAGGCAAAACCACGAGCCGCCGTTCTCTTCAGTTTCCAGACAAGCCTCAAGGTAAGTGTCTCGTCCACTTCGAGCTTTTTGAGGTCAACTTAGACTGGGCTCCGCCTAGTAACCCAATTTCTTGCAGGCTCTGCCTGCGGTGTTTTGGACCTCAGCGATGGAGTCGCTAACCCAACCCGCGTTGTTCTCCTTCAGCTGCACGAATCTCAAAGCCCTGAGGCGTTCCCGCGTACGGCCTTGGGCTACTCTTCCGTACCTTCGCTCATCAATTCCTGACGGCGACGTCCACCCTTTTTCTTGGACGATACGTCGGGAGGATTCTTCACCACAAAACGATGATCTTCCACCAGTTGGAGCAGGTCATAGGCACTCACCAGCCCAACAACTTCGTTCTTCTCGGTCACAATCACATGATGAATATGGTGCTTGCGCATAATGCGCGCAGCCAATGACACATCACTGGTGGAAGGCACGGTAAATACCTTGGTACTCATGAACTTGGAAATTGGCTGATTATCGGGATGCTGCCCCAACAAATCACTGGCCGTGATAATGCCCACCGGCTCTCGATTCGGGCCGACAACTGGCAAACAGCTTCCCTGGTTTCGATTCAAAACCGATTTGACATGGGCATAAGTCTGATGGGGAGTCGCCGTCATGACCTGTGCCGTCATGATGTCTTGAATCTTCACGTTCATAATGATGTTTTCGCCTAATGGTGGTTGCAGGAATAGCAGGCTGGGGCGCAAGACCCAAGCTGGTTACCTCTGGATGCTGGTTACCTCGGGATGCTGGTACCTCAGGGAGCTGAGCAGCGGTTGGATCAAACGCGGCTGGTGAAATCCAGGTAAGCCCGCACTGAACATGCGTTTAGCGCAGCAACTGAAATGCGGCTGCTCCGATAACGCTTCTGTGATCTGCTTTCCAGCCACAATGCGGGTGAACGCAATGTCTGACATTCCGACAAGTATCCGCATCCGTTTGGCCGCTATCGATCTGCCATCATTCTCCGCCGAATGATTGCCAATGAGAATTGCGTAGTTATCCTTGACGCATTCCTGATGCGATGCGATTGATAGCCGCTGAACGGTTTTCCTGGACCCATCATACGTCAACTTTCCCCGGCCGTCTCCCGCTACCAGTACAGGATTTTGAGGACCATTCAGGCCCCCGGGAAGACGATTGTTCGATAAACGTGATCCAAGACCGAGAGCACTACGAATCGTTACATTCGATGGCATCCGATCATCTTATGATTTCATGATGTTCTGCTCGGTTAAAGTCGATGCGGGACTACGGATAGTCGTTGTCTCGCAAATCTCATTTTCGCCCTTTCCAAGTAGGCGCAGCTCCGATGCCAAGTCCGATTCAAAGCATTGTAATTGTTGGTGGTGGTTCATCCGGGTGGATGAGCGCCAGTTATCTGAAGAAGAGCTTCCCGAATATTCAGGTGACTGTGGTCGAAGCACCCTCCATACCTCGAATCGGCGTCGGAGAGGCAACCATCCCCAATCTGCAGACCGCTTTCTTCGACCATCTGGGGATCGCCGAAGAAACGTGGATGCGGCGGGTAAATGCATCTTTCAAGATGGGCATCAAATTCGTCAACTGGGCCGAAAACCCAATCCCGGGAGTGGATCAATATTACTACCACCTGTTTGGCGTCATGCCCAACTGCCAGGGCATACCGCTATCCCATTATTGGGCGCAAAAACGGTTGCTCAACAGCAGTCAAGATCGACTTGATTACGCCTGCTACAAAGAGCCCGTGATGTCGGATGCGGCGCTCAGCCCACGCTTCGCAGACGGCCGCCGTGCTACCTTCTATGCCTGGCACTTCGATGCACAACTACTGGCTGAATACCTGAAGGAAATCAGCCAAGGCATGGGTGTCGAGTTGGTACCGGCAGAAGTCGACCACGTGACCAAAGATGAGAACGGTTATATCACCTCAGTCGATACAACCGACGGAAGAAAAGTCTCGGGAGACCTGTTTATCGATTGCACGGGCTTAAGGGCCACGCTGATCGAAAAATGGATGGGAGAGAGTTTTGTCGACATGAGCGACTACCTCTTGTGCGATGCGGCAGTTGCCACACAAATGCCCTACGCCAGCCCACAGCCAACGCCCGCCCCCTACACTACGGCGACCGCTCTCAAAGCGGGTTGGTGCTGGAACATCCCCCTGCTGGATCGCTTCGGCACCGGCTACGTGCATTCAAGTCGTCACACAACCACCGATGAAGCCATCCAGGAATTCAGCCAGCATCTTGGCATTGATCCCGATCAGCAGCAGTGGAACAGAATTCGTTTCCGCGTGGGAAGAATGCAGCACGCCTGGTCGAAAAACTGTGTGGCAATTGGCTTGTCGTCCAATTTCTTGGAACCCCTCGAGTCCACCGCCCTGTATCTGACTTACGGTGCCTTGTACCAACTGTGCCTTTTCTTCCCGGATAAGAGTTTCGACGAGCGATTGATCGAACGCTTCAACGCGGAGGTTAACTACAGCTACGACGACTGTCGCGACTTCGTGCAAATGCATTATGCCACCACACGACGCTCCGATTCGACTTTCTGGCGTGCCAACCAAAGTGAAATCACGCTATCCGATAGTCTGCAAGAAAAGCTGCGGATGTACCGGGCGGGGCTGCCTGTCAATGCCGTCCAACATGACGCGGCTGGATATTACAGCAATTTTGAATTTGAATACCGCAACTTCTGGACCAACGGCTCCTACTACTGCGTGCTGACCGGCATGGGTGTCTATCCGGAAACTGTATTTCCCAAATTGCTGTACAACACCAGCGCTGTGGAAGAAGCCGAAAGGGTCATGCAGAACATTCAACGAGAAGCTGGAGAATTGGTTAACAAACTGCCGACCAACTACCAGTTTTTGCAGGCTCTCCACGCCGAAGGCAGTTCGCTGGCTTTCAGCTAAGGATGTTTTTCCAGATTGCAGTAAGTCATGAAGATTAATCGTCGAGATGTTATTCAACGTTGTGGCATGGGCTTTGGTGCCTTGGCCTTACATGACTTGCTCCTGCGAGACGCTACCTCAAAAGCATCGCTGGCGGCGGAGAACGCGGCAGGCGCCGGAGCGAATCCGCTTCTGCCCAAGCCCCCTCACTTTGAACCCAAGGCAAAACGGGTCATTCATTTGTTCATGAATGGCGGGCCAAGTCATGTTGATACGTTCGATCCCAAACCGGCTCTAAAGAAATACGCGGGCCAGCCCATGCCAGGAGAGACCCCGCCCACCGAACGTAAAACCGGAGCACTCTATCCCTCGCCGTTTCGCTTTCGGCAATGCGGCGAAAGCGGCATAGCGGTCAGTGAGCTGTTTTCGCGAACGGCCCAGCATGTGGATGACATTTGTGTCGTGAGATCGATGCACGCGGACGTGCCAAACCATGAACCCTCGCTGTTGCTGATGAACACGGGAGAAGCCCGCTTGGTCCGCCCAAGCATGGGCTCTTGGTTGACCTACGGACTGGGAACGGACAATCAGAATTTACCGGCCTTCGTGGCCATGTGCCCGAACGGTTATCCCATCCAGGAATCCCAAAACTGGCAAGCGGGTTTCTTGCCCGGCATCTACCAGGGTACCTACATCGATACGCAACACGAGTCGATCGACAAATTGATTGAGAACATTCGCAATGAGCGATTGAGCCGTCCCATGCAACGAACTCAGTTGGACTTGCTACAAGCCATCAACCGTGAGCATCAACGGCAACGCGATTCCGATCCACAATTGGAAGCCCGCATCCAGTCCTTTGAGTTGGCCTATCGCATGCAGCAGGAGGCGGCAGAGGCCTTTGATATTAACCGAGAACCTCAATATGTGTTGGATGCATACGGAGCTGGCGTTCAAGCTCGTCAACTGCTGATCGCGCGTCGACTGATAGAACGTGGGGTGAGGTATGTCCAAGTCTGGCACGGGCAGGGGCAGCCCTGGGATAGCCACGATGACCTCGAAGAGCAACACCGCTTGTTGGCCGGCCAGTGTGATCAGGCGATCGCAGCTCTGCTTACGGACCTCAAGGAACGTGGGTTACTCGAGGAAACGCTCGTGGTTTGGGGAGGCGAGTTCGGACGAACTCCAACCGTTGAACTTCCGAAGGAAGGGAGCAATCAAGGCAAGATCAACGGACGCGACCACAACCACTGGGGGTTCACCATGTGGATCGCGGGTGGTGGAATCAAGGGCGGCTACGTGCACGGGGCCACCGACGAGTTTGGCTTCAAGGCAATTGAGAACCGCGTCCACGTACACGACTTGCACGCCACCCTGCTCCATCTACTGGGTTTCGACCACGAGAAATTCACGTATCGTTGGGCCGGGCGTGATTTCCGCCTGACCGACGTCCACGGCCGAGTTATCGAAGAAATGCTCGCTTAGCCTGGATCTCGCGGCTTGCTCGCACTCAAATGCCCACAGATTAAGGCTTAGTGAACTTCGAGAATTTTCGCCTCCGGAGCAGTGATTCGCCGCAGATTGCTTCCGGAAAACCTTTCGAAGTGAGTATACTGGAACGCAGATTTCGTAGCCGATCTTGAGTGCGTCCCATTTTTGCATCGACGATTGGGACTGTTCCTCGGTTGGCACACCCCATGTGGGGCTCATTGCAGCAATCTTGTCTCGCCTTTTTGTTTCTGGAGGATTCATGTCTAGGGCAATTGTTTCTGGATCGCGGCGTCGTGCCGCTTTTACTTTGGTTGAATTGCTAGTCGTCATTGCAATTATCGGAATTCTGGTCGGCCTCTTGCTGCCTGCGGTGCAAGCAGCTCGCGAAGCGGCTCGACGTATGCAATGCTCCAATAACTTGAAACAAATCGGCCTGGCCTTGCACAACTACGAAAGTGCCTTCAAGACATTCCCCATGGCTTGGTGGCTGGACATTCCCGGCGGCAACAATATCGCCGCTGCCAATGGCCGCTCCTGGGGTATTGCCGTCCTGCCCTTTATCGAACAGACCAACTTGTTTAATCAGTTCGATCAAAGGTATCCCGCATTGCGGGAATTGGGCCCGATTGCCCAAGCTAACGTGGAATTGATCAAATCTCCCTTGGGCTTTTTCAACTGTCCCTCCGCTCCGCACGCGCCCACCGAGATTTACGAAGGGGATGCCAGCGGAGCAGGCTTGCCTGTAACCTGGGAAGCGGCCGCATCGGACTACATTGCAACCACGGGAGTTCGAGGAGTCTTCGCCAACATCGCCTACTCCGGCAGCCAAGGCGGAAGTCGCCACGGGGTCCTCCAAGTACATGGTCCGTTCGGGAACAATCGCCAAGGCAAGATCGGTAGCATTACCGATGGTACTTCCAACACCTTTCTAGTCGGTGAGCGAACCGGTGGGGCTCAAATCTACGTGGGCACTACACCGGCAGGCGCACTGAGCCAACTCTTGACCAGCACCAACGGTGGCGGCTGGGGTGACCTGCTAAACGGAGAGAATTGGATCAGCGGCGGACTGTATGCGAACTCCTATGATCCGACAAATCCCGCAGCCTATCTCCAGGAAGGCCCATGCGGTATCAACTGCACGAACATCCGAGGACGCAGTTTCCACAGCTTCCACACCGGAGGCGCCCAGTTCGCATTGGGAGATGGTTCCGTCCACTTCCTGAGCGCCAACACCGAAGCGTTTATCATTGCCTCGATGATCACCCGTGAAAAAGGTGAAGTGTTCGTATTGCCGCAATAGCCGCGAAGCCAGCTTCAAGCCGTCTCAACTGAGGCGGCTTTTTTTTTGCGTAGGCTGAACGTGTTCATCAAGAGTTGATTTGCGTCTTCACCTCGTGCCGGGAAGCATCGAATTGGTTTATCATAGGTAGCTACGCTCGCCAGAGCGTG
>JANSWS010000128.1 GCA_024743355.1 bacterium | reverse complement strand
GGAACGTACTTTGTGGACTTCTGGTCTTTGTAGGTCCGGTTTGCCGAACGGGTTCGTGGGTGGAGAGTTGGTTGGGGGTGTTTGGTGGGTTGGCGAGGTTGGTGTGCTGGCGCTTTCTGGGCTGGGTTATGAGTCGGGTGGGTTGGTGAGTGTTAACGGTTTGGTTGCGTGAAATCCAACGAAACGATCCGCTCGGCAAGCGGAACGTACTTTGTGGGAGTCTGGTCTTTGTACGTCCCGTTTGCCGAACGGGATCGTGGTTGGAGAGTTGGTTGCGGGTGGTTCGTGGGTTGGCGAGGTTGGTGTGCTGGCACTTTCTGGGGTGGGTATTGGGTCGGGTGGGTTGGTGATTGTTAACGGTTTGGTTGCCTGAAATCCAACGAGACGATCCGCTCGGCAAGCGGAACGTACCTGCCTGAAATCCAATGAGACGATCCGCTCGGCAAGCGGAACGTACTTTCCTGTAGAATGAAAGCCCCTGTCACGTTGTCCCGCTATAGGATTGTGCCTCGATGAAGCCCCTGTGCATCTCTCAGTTTCTCCGGCCAGAGTGGACGAAATTTAATGGGCACTTGGCGATGGTCTTGCTGGTGTTCGTTGGTGCGAACGTCGCCATGCGCGTCGTGGAGGCCGCAGAGCAGCCCAATGTGCTCATCATCCTGGCCGATGATTGCACGTTCCGAGATCTGCCGATCTACGGTGGGCGGAATGCAAAGACGCCTAATTTGGATGCCTTAGCCCGGCAAAGTCTGGTATTCAATCGGGCTTATCTTTGCTCTGCCATGTGCCAACCCTGCCGAGCTGAGCTCTACACGGGGCAATATCCAATGCGCAATGGCTGTGCCTGGAATCATGCTGCGAGTCGACCTGGAGTCCGAAGTTTGCCGCATTTCCTGGGGGACTTGGGGTATCGCGTCGGTCTAGCCGGCAAAGTGCATGTGGCACCGAATTCCGTTTTTCCGTTTGAGCCGGTGGGGGGATTCGACCAGAACTGCGTTCGCAATCCCACTCAAGCTCATGACCTGGCGGCGGTGCAGCGGTTTATTCAGGGGCAGGCGAAACAGCCGTTCTGCTTGGTAGTTGCCTTAGTGGAGCCCCATGTTCCGTGGGTTATGGGCGACGCCTCAGCCTACCCTCCCGAGAAATTGGAATTGCCGGCCAACATTGCCGACACTCCGCGAACTCGGGAAGATTTTAGTCGCTATCTGGCGGAGATTACCTATATGGACCAGCAGGTCGGTGAAATCCTGCAGGTCTTGGAGTTGTCCGGCAAGTCTGATAACACGTTGGTAATGTTTTCGTCCGAGCAGGGCGCCCAGTTTCCGGGTTGCAAATGGACCAACTGGGATACGGGTGTTCACACTGCGTTGATGGCACGCTGGCCCGGCGTTATTGAAGCTGGAACACGCACCGACGCCTTGGTTCAATACGCGGACATCGCTCCAACCCTGCACCAAATTTGTGGTGGAGATCCCAGCTTAGAAGCTTTTGACGGCAGCAGCTTTGCCGCGGTGCTCAGAGGAGATTCCGACACGCACCGCAAGTATGTTTTCGGAATGCATAACAATATTCCTGAGGGACCTGCCTATCCCATCCGGTCGATCACTGACGGTACCTATCACTACATCCAAAATTTGACACCCGAGGAAATTTACATTGAGAAGCATCTGATGGGGCTGAAGGGTGATGGTTTGTTGAACAATCCGTACTGGGGGAGCTGGGTTTGGCATGCCGAATCCGATGCAGCAACCTACCGGCTCGTTAAGCGTTATACGCGACGGCCGCCGGAGGAACTTTACCGGCTTTCCAGCGATCCCTACGAGATGGAGAATTTGGTGGACGACCCGGAATTGAATACCATCCGTTCCGAGCTTCGCGAGCAGTTGCTGCAGTGGATGTCCACTCAGGGAGACCCAGGAATCGAGCAGGATACACGGGAAAGTCATCAAGCTGCCAAACAAGGTAAGCATCGCTTCGTACCAGCAGCAGACTAGTGCATTGTTTCCATTGAAAATCAGGGGTGGCCGTAGTGGAGGAAACGCCGAGTCCCGATAATTTGCAAAGCTCCTGGACTCGTAGCCTCGTCCACTACCGCAAAGCAAATTTGGAATGGTCCTGTTTTGCAATTTGGCAATCACCTATCATCCGCATTACAGCATCACGCATTCAGGCGTTCGAGAAGCTTAGGAGTTGGCTATGAAGTATCTGGCAAGCGTGGCGATCAGGCGAGCCGCAGTTCTTATGTTATTGCTACTGATCGCGACGCTGATGCAAGGCATTAATAGGACGCGAACTGTCTGGGCTTCAGAGCGACCCAACATCATTTTGATGATGGCCGATGATCAAGGCTGGGGAGAGACTGGCTATTACCAACATCCTGTTTTGAAGACGCCTAATTTAGACGCAATGGCCGCCAATGGCCTGCGCTTGGATCGCTTTTACGCGGCAGCTCCCGTTTGTTCACCCACGCGAGCGAGTGTGCTTACAGGCCGTTCCAATCACCGATCCGGTGTGGACTCCCATGGCTATCCCTTGCGTCTACAAGAGAAAACGATCGCACAAGCACTTCAAGCCGCCGGGTATCAGACAGGGCATTTTGGCAAATGGCATCTCAACGGACTACGCGGTCCGGGTGTTCCAGTCCTTGAGTCCGATGATCATCATCCCGGAGTGTTTGGATTTGACACTTGGCTGTCGGTTACGAATTTCTTCGACCGCGATCCAATTCTCAGTCGGGGTGGCAAGTTCGAGGAATATCAAGGAGATTCCTCCGAGATTGTGGTGGAGCAGGCGCTCGAGTTCGTCCGCCAGGAGGCACAGCGCTCGATGCCGTTCTTCGCCGTCATCTGGTTTGGGACTCCTCATTCGCCATTTCGCGCCGCCGAAGAGGATATGCGCGGCTTTGCGGAGTTGGACGAAAGCTCAAAGCATCATTATGGGGAATTGGTGGCTCTCGATCGCAGTGTGGGCACCCTGCGAAATGGCTTGCGCGAGTTGGGAATCGAGCGCGATACGATCTTTTGGTACTGTAGCGACAATGGAGGCTTGCCCAAGATCCATCCTTCCACCGTAGGAGGGCTGCGTGGTTTCAAGGGTAGTTTGTACGAAGGCGGGCTGCGTGTTCCCGCAATTGTCGAGTGGCCGGAGCAGATTCCCAATGGATTGGTCAGCGACTACCCTTCCTCGACCATGGACATCTTTCCGACTCTGGTCGAAGTCCTTGATTTGCCGCCGGAGAGCATGTTACAGCCTCAAGACGGAAGCAGCTTGCTGAAGCTATTCCAAAGCGAGGCTCCCGCGATACGTGAAAAGCCGATTCCCTTTCATTGTTTTGGTGAAACGGCGATTATCGACAATGACTACAAGCTCTTGCTAGTTGGCCGGAATAAGAAGCGAGATCAGCAGTATGAACTGTATCATTTGAAAGATGATCCTGAGGAAGCTCGCAATCTCGTGCTTGAGCGTCCAGAAATTGCTCGTTCGATGAAGGAATATTTGCACACCTGGTTGCAGGAAGTGCAGGCAAGTGAGCAAGGACTGGATTATCCGGAACGAAGGGTAAACGCGGGGGAGCCCAAGCCGAAGTTCTGGAGAGAGGTGCCTGAATACCGTCCCTATTTTGAGAGCTGGCGTAAGCGGCCCGAATACGCTTCGCAGCTGAAAAATCTATCTCCCTGAACATTGCCGTTTCAGCCATGGTGGTTCGCAGCCGACACCATGTCATGAAACCTGCTCTATCCCGACTGAGTTGAGCGGCCTGGAATGCCGGGTTGTCTTGCGTAGACTATACTCTGCTCAACGCTAAGGAACCGATCAAAAAACAACTTCCCTGTTTTTGAGGCGAAGCATCACGCGGAGCGAAGATGGCTACTATAGGTTGCGGAAGTTGTTTTTGACCGGTTCCTAAGAACCTATTCGAAGATGGACGAGAACGGCAGCTAACGCCAAAGCGGCTAATGTTTTCGGAGAGGTTCTAGGATTGCCTTGAGGCAAAATATGCCTGAAGCCGATGGTGGAGCTTTCCGATTACTCGCACACAAAACAGTTGACATATGAGTGAAAGAGCCGATTTCCAGTCTAGCTACTTGATGCGTTATCTGATCATGGCGGCGATCTGCATTGGGGGCGGATTATGGTTTGCCTACGATGGCTTCATTGCCTGGCCGCGGGACTTGCCCGCAGCGGAGGCCTTTGATCAACTGCGCGAAATTCAGGACGCAGAAGAACGCATGGGCAAGTGGGAGGCCTTAGCGAAGGAGAATGGTTGGGCCAAAAGTACGCCGAAGAAGACCGCTGAGGAATTAAGAGGTGATATCCGGGGGCAGTACTACTGGATGGTCTTGTGCTTTGTGGCAGGTATTCCGGCGCTTGTCTATTATTTTGCCAGCCGAGGGACATGGGTGGAGTCCACTCCTCAGGGCTTGAAGACCAGTTGGGGACAGGAAGTCGACTTCCAGAGTGTAACACTGTTGAATAAGCGACGATGGGCTAAGAAGGGCATCGCCAAGGCCTACTATACCCAGGGCGGCGCCGCCAAAATCTTCACGTTCGACGATTTCAAATACGAACGTGAGCCGCTCGGGAACATGCTGCGTCGCTTGGAACAGCAATTGACGCCGGATCAAATCGTGGGCGGTCCGACCGAAGCCGAAACCGACGCGGCCAAGAGGGCCGCAGCCGAATCCGAATCATCGGAGTCCGATGAGGGTGCAGAAGAAACGCACGTCGAACGCCGAGCGGAAGACTAGGAAGCTATCTATCCGAAAACCATTAGCCGCTTTGGTGTTAGCCGCCGTTCTCTTGGCTTTCGGATAGGCTCAAAGTAGCCTTCGATTCATACGCGTCTTATCGTCGCCTTTCGCTCCCGCGAAAGTAGCGTTTTTTCCGCAGCTTTCGCTGCCCGCTAGGCGACATCAATTGATCGAACAATCCTAAGCAAGCTGGCGCCAGCCTTGGACCGGCGGCGATTGGGGACTTTAAAGATACTCTTCCCAGCCCCGGGCTTTCAGTTGCTTGACCACTTCACGCACTCGTTCCTCTTCCTGCTTCGGAGCCACGAGCGTCGCGTTGTCTGTGTGGACCACGATCGTATCGTGCATGCCAATGGTGACTAGCAGGTGATCGTTGGATCCGTAAACAATCATGCGTTGGGATTGGATTGGCAGGTATTTGCCGCGTACACAATTGCCTTGCTCGTCCGGCTCGGTCAGCCGGCCGATCGACTGCCAGCTGCCTACGTCGTCCCAATTGAAGGTGGCTTCGATAACTGCCACATCGTCGTAGCGTTCCATGACTGCGTAGTCGATTGATCGTCCGTTGATCTTCGCGAACTCTTTATCGAGCGTATTCTCGAATCCGGGCGTCCCCATAGCCTGGGAGATTTGATCGATGTGCCGCATCATTTCCGGCTCAAATCTTCTCAAGGCTTCCAGAATCGTGGCAGCCCGCCACATGAAAATTCCGCTGTTCCAGTCGTAGTTTCCCGCACGCACGTACATTTCTGCCGTTTCACGGTTGGGTTTTTCGCGGAATGAGGCGACGCGGTAGGCTCCGGGAACGTCGGAATCGGTGAGTGCTTCGCCGCGTTGGATATAGCCAAACGATTCGGCAGCATAACTGGGGCGGATACCGAAGGTAACAATTCGGTCGGGTGAAGCCTCGATCAATTTGACCGCGTTGGACATACAATCCTGGAACTGGGCGTCCGTGCTAATGATGTGATCCGCCGGCAGCACCAGCATGATGGCATCGGGATCGGCGTGAAAGATGAGCGAAGCGGCCAACGCGATGCAGGCCGCAGTATCCCGTTTGCAGGGTTCGCCAACGATCTGTTCGGGTGGCACGCTGGGAAGCTGTTCACGAACAGCATCGACCAGATGGCCATTGGTCATCACCAGAGTGTGCTCGGACGAGATCAATCCCTGCAATCGATCGCAGGTGGTGCGGAGCATCGTTCCGCTTCCCACCAGTTGAAGGAGCTGCTTGGGCTTGTCATTCCGACTAGCGGGCCAAAATCTCGTACCGGATCCACCCGCCATGATCACTGCGTGAAGCACTCGTGCCTCCCAATTTTGAATTTTCGATAAGCATCGCAAGTTTATATAGCGTACGAAATGGCTTTAAGGCGAGCGGCAGATGAATTCTGCCCCGTAGCCACGCTCGCCAGAGCGTGATCGACTTACCCGTAGCTACGCTCGCCAGAGCGTGGTTGACCTACCCGTAGCCACGCTCGCCAGAGCGTGGTTGACGCCGTCCACCGTCTGGCGACGGTGGCTACTGTCTGGCGACGCCGTCCACCGTCTGGCGACGGTGGCTACGGTTTTCATCTGCCGCTCGCTTAAAACCTCGTTACGCCTGCAAATTGCCGAAGGCTGCGCATTCTAGGTCGTGGTATGAAATTCGACCAGTGGAAACTGATTTCCTGAGTTTAGGGAAACTGTAGAGCAGGTAAACACTCGGCGCTGCGATGAGCCGCGGCGGCGGCCTTTTCGGCGATAAGGCGACCATAAGCGCCCTCCTGCATCAGGGTGTGGCAAGATAGTCGCGTTTATTTAAGAGTGGTTTCGCTTGTTGCAAGAATGGGAAGCCCATCTTTTGAAGATTCGCTTCGGTGTAGAGGCTCTCAAAAAACTCCGCGTCGGGGCTCTTGTCACCGCCGTGCGTGGTCAGTTCGTCCAAATAATCGTAATTCTGTTGAATCAGGTTCGAGACCGCCTGAATCATGGTCTGCACCTTCTCGTCCACAGCCAGTTTGACTCGCTCTGCGGTGGGATTCGCGGGGCCCACTGGTACGTCAACGATGTCGATTTGGGCTACCAGAAATCTTAGCAGTTTGGTTGCCCGGGGATCCGAGCTGATACGGACGTGATCAAATTCGTGGCGTACCAGGCTCGAATCCCAAAAATCATTCCTGTCCGTGGATTCCGGCAGCAGAATGAGATTTTCGACCTCGACTTCCAAACCGCTCAAGCGAACGAAAACGCGGTGGATCGAGGATGTTGATTGTGCTATCCGCCGTGTACGAAATTGGAAACTATAGTTCACATCCAGATGGAAACGCGTTTCGGCTTTGTATTTCTGGTCCGGTTCGGGGATGCGATAGAAATCGAAGTCGACTTTACCCAACTTGATCCAGCGAGCCAGCGACTTGGGGGCATCGGGCAACGTCGCTTGCGTCTGAGCTTGAGTGCGAGCTGCAGGTTGGAGAGAGGCTAGCGTGATGAAAGAGCACGCAGCCGCCATCCAAACGACGGAACGCTTGGAGCATCCGATGGCTCGGGCTAAAGCCTTAGCTGGATTCAAGAGCTTCGACATGGCTCCCATTCCTACTTGTCATACTGTTCATTGAGTGGGCAATTGAGTACGAATCTTCAAGTCACGCAGTCGCCATGCGCCCACGGATTCGACACCGTGATGTGGTCGGCTATCGAGTCGCAAGGTCTGTCCGGCCTTGAGGATACCAAGGTCACTGAGATCCCCATGCTGATCTTGCGAGTCAATGTCGGCATCGATGCAGTAGATGGCCAGTGCCGCATGTTGCCCCACTTTGCAGAAGCCACCGCAGCTACCGTCGTCCGCGGCAATGGCTGTGGACTCCAGTAGCACATCCTGATCAAAAGAAATGCAAATGGCTTCGCCTTGATCGACATAGTCCGGTTTGCCGCTTGAAAGGGCCAAGCCATAGGGCTTGCAGGAAAACATCAGCTCGGCTTCGCTATCGCCAACTGTGCCCACCAGCGTCATTGTCAGTGGTTGTGCTCCACTACGTAGGCTCACAGTCAATGGATTCGCTGACTGGCCATCCACTTTGCTGGCCAGTGAGCCATCGTCGAAGCGGATATGTACGGAATCAGACCAATTGAATTCTGCAAAGCGGTGCCCGCCACTGCGGCGGTGATTCACAGCGACTTGAGTCAGATACTCGACCAAGGACTGCAACTCTTTTCGCTCACGTAAATTTTGCTGTTCTTGGGGATCACGCGACAAATCATAGAGTTCCGTGGGCTGGGCGACGCCGTGGCGAATCAGCCCGGCATCAAAGAACAGCTTCCAGTTACCCGCAAATGGTTGTCCGTCAACGGTGGGCGCGTCCATGCGGATGGCGGAGGCTGCTCGATCGTCTTTGGCTTCGCTGTGGTCGTTGTGAAGCAAGGGATATGCAGGCTCGAATTGCCCGCCTCGGAAGGCAGCCAACATACTGTGGCTGTCCTCCGCGCCACGTTCTCCGGCAGCAAGGTCGGGCAACGGCTGACCGAGAATTTCGGCAAAAGTGGCGTACATGTCCGTGAGGCAAAGGCGGGTACTATTGGATTGGCCCGGCGTACCGACATCTCCGTCTCCGACGCCGCCGGCGGGCCAGGTCACCAGGAACGGGATCCGGTGCCCTCCCTCGTAAACTGAGCCCTTGTTGCTGCGAAAAGGACCCGTGGCGGATTTGTCTTTGATCTCGGCCCCATTGTCGCTGGTAAACACGATCAAGGTGTTGTGCATCAGCGTTTGTCCCGGGTTGCGTGGGTCGTCCGTGTTTTCGAGCCAATCCATCAAGCGTCCCAGGGCTACGTCATTTTCGTAAATGAAATCGTAGCGATTTCCCATGGTACTGCCTGACTTGCTGCGGGCTGCACCTTGCACGGCGACCCCGCCGATGCTTTCGTCAGGTGTATAGGGTCCGTGATTGGCGTTGCAGGCGTAGTAAAGAAAAAAAGGTTGCTGACTGGTGTCCGGATTCTCCAGCTGTTCATTGAGAAATTGCAGTCCGCGATCCGAATGGCGGCTGCCCAGCTGCTTGAGCACGTAAGCGGATGGGCCTTCCGCGACGAGCTGTTTTCCCTGGCCGGTTGCTCCGATGGCTTTGCGACCATCCAAGTGGCCAGGGCCGACGTTGTTACGCTGCCGCTGTGCGCTGGGCCGGCGTTTGGAGGCATTGGCATTGGCGCTGTTATTCGACTCATCCGCATTGGATGCATCTGCCTGCCGATTGCCGGCATCGGGCCCCGAGGTTCCATGTGAGCGGGACGTGTACCAGGCAAAGTCGAAGCCGTGGTCAACCGGACAGTCATGCAAGGGTTGCGTCAAATCGGCGTCTTCCCAACCAGCCGCGGGCTGGCCATTGCTTTGTCGGTATCGCAGGCCCACGTGCCATTTTCCAACCATGGCAGTGCGATAGCCGTTTTGTCTCAGCAATGAAGCGATCGTGGGACGCTCCGCCTCAATCAGCGGATCGCCTTGGGCTCCGAACAATACCCAGTGTTTCAGGCGACTGCGCCAGGCATAGCGGCCCGTTAGCAAACCGTAGCGGGTTGCCGTACAGCGTGACGAAGGAGTATGAGCATCAGTGAAGCGCACTCCCATACGGGCCAGGCGCTCCATGTTGGGAGTGTGCAGCTGCTGGCTATCGGAGTTGCCCACCAGATCTTGATACGCGCTCGTATCGCCCATTCCCATGTCATCCGCCATCATGAAGATGATGTTGGGTGGAGGCGCAACGGCATCGTCCGCCGATGTCGGAATCAAAAATAGAAGACCAAGCACCATGGATACTATGCCGTGGTGGCAGCGGAGTAGACCCGATTTCATCAATGAATCCTTCGATCTGCTGCGCAACCCACGGACCAGGCCGCCAGTCATGGCATTGCGCATATATATAAGCACGCAGCGCAAGCAAGTGTGTGTTACATTGCGAAAATATAAGCACGCAGCGCAAGCAAGTGTGTTACTTTTTTTGATCCAATACAAGACACCGCGTTAGTGCCGCAAATGAAAAACCGGTTCCACCCGGGCAGGAATCTTCCACGGCTTTGCATCCTGCTTAGGTAATGATGGCTGATTTATCCTTCCAAGGTCGGAAAAACCAGGAAGGAATGGCAGAAAGATGGGGGGCAGGAAAATGAATTGGCAAGGACCTGCCTGCCCCGGCAATTATGTTTTTCGTCTTCGAATTCTCATGGATACCAGAATCGTATGACAGCAGATTGGCTTGTCGTGCCGGTAGGGAAGCCAAAACACGCTGACGCGGTTGTGCCTGTGCTTCTCAGAATCGAATTTGCCTGGCTTTGGTGCACTCAATTTCAGAAACTGCTGGAGCTGGTAGCTTCCGAAACCTTCCTAGGATTTGCCTGATTGGCGCCTAGGCCGTTTCTGAGGTAGCCCAGCAGCTCCGCCATTTGAGCGGGGCTGAGCTTTTGCTCGAATCCTTCCGGCATCAAGGAGAGTTCGCCTTCCTTGACTTCCACCACACTGCTCTTGGGAATGCTCCGGAGCGTGCCGTCCGTTTGGGCCAGAACAAGCTCGTTGGCCGATTCGTTTTGCAGCAGACCCGCGATCAATTGATCGTCTTCCGTCAGCACCAAAGTCTGTTTGTATTTGGGCTCGACATTGCGATTCGGGTCCAGAATCGCCGTGATCCATTGATCGATGGTCCAATGTCCGAGATTCTCGAGCGGGGGGCCGATCATTGGTTGTTCGTTTACCGAGCTATGGCAGGCAGCGCAATGTTCACGAAATAGTTCGGCACTTGTGGGTTGCAGATTGGGTGAAGGCGTGTCGGCAACGTAGCGATCGACGACTTCCGTTCGGGGTGTCGGCTTACCGAAAACCGCTAGACAACGCGAACGTAGGCTTCGATCGTGATAGCTGCGCAGGCGTTGAACTGTGCCCGGATCGAGGTCGTTGGGTTGGATCTTTCCGGATTCCAGCTCATTAATAAACGCCTCAGTCCAATTGCGACGGGACAGGAGAGTCGAGCAAGCAAGGCTCCTCTGCTGCGAATTGAAGCTGGTCCAGCCTTCCAACAGCAGACTCGCGACCAAAGGATCAGCAAAACTGCGGAGTGACTGAATCACCGCTTGTCGGATGCGTGGCGATTGCTTGTCGCTCAATAGTTGCCTGGCGCGTTCCAAGTCGGAATCCTCTGTCGACCAGCCATTGCCCAGCAGATTGACCAATATTACCCGTTCACTTTCGGGAGCACTGTCATCCAGCATTCTGCGCTGAGCCGAATTCACCAGCTTGCGGAAAGCGGCTTGGTTTGCATCTGTGGCATCCGCATCCTCAGACGGGGTTACCAATGAAAGCAGGAGCAGGTCGGCCACCTCTAGTTGTGGACGCGCCCCGCTTAAGTAAGGAGCGACGCGAGATTGCACAAGCTCCTGACGGCGTTCCGCGGGAGATCTCTGCCATAGACGCTTGGCAAAGGTGGATGCCTGCAAGAACTGCTGGGGATCCAAGCTGTCGGTGTCTTCAAGCGTCGCCACTAAGCCAGACAGAACAGCAAAGGCTTGATTGGGTTGGCGAATCAGCGAAAGTGCTTTTCCAATCCACTCGTCCCCGGTGGAACGAGCGGCGACTTTCTTGAGCTGGGTTTCAGCTTCCAACTCATCCAAGGCGGAGAGGGTTAGCACCCACTGCAGGTCGACTGCGGGTCCCAGATCTCGTTCAACAAGGTCTAGTAGCTCTTGTCGGATTTCAGCAGTGAGTGGACGGTTTTCGACGAATGTGAGCGCGAATCTTACCACACGTGGATCCGCATCACGAAGACTGCTGAGAAGGTCTTCGTCGGACAGCCAGCCCTTGGCTTGAAGACAGCCGTAAGCGGAGATGCGTACGGAGGCTTGGGCTGCTGTCGAGGCAATGTCGCGAATTCCAGCCGCGAGCTTGGAGTCCCGCGATGTTTCGGGCTGACTCCACATGATGTCCAGCAGGGCAGCGTCGCGGAGAGCGCCGTTCTGGCTCTGCAGAGCTTCCAATACGTCGATGCGGCCCGTCTCAAGATTGGGCAAAGTTGTTGGAGGGTGGTCTCGATGATAAACGCGGTAGATGCGGCCCTGTTGGGAGCCCGCGCGGAGGTCGATCCGCTGCTGCCAAGCAGTGGGGATCCATTCCGGGTGCTCGATCACCTTGCGAACCATGTCCACGATCCACACCGAACCGTCCGGAGCATTGACGGCTCGTACCGGACGCGACCACGGATCGGTGGAAGTAAAGAAATCAAAGCGGCCGTCTTGCGGATGATGAATGGCGGAGAATGCACTGCCATCCTGCTGCAATTGGATGCGGGCAACCAGGTTGTGGACGGGTTCGCAAATCAGTCCTACCGATTCGAAGTCCGCCCCTAAGCCGGGAACACGTCCAATGATGCTGCTGCAGGCGCTAGTAAAGCGGTTCAGAGCGAAAAGGTCATTGAATCGATCCACGACTTGGCTGCGTGGGTAAACGGGTGGAGCTACCGCCGGAGTCAGCAAGTTCTTGGAGACCCCACCTGGTATCGAGTCTTCCTTGCGGTATCGCTCCTCGATGACGTATTGGTAGATAGGCAGGCTATTGGAGTTGCCAAACCAGTTACCAAAAGCATCACGAGCGCGGATGAATTGTGTAGTCCCACTGACATTGCGAACTTCGCCGGTGGCCGGGTTCCATGCGACATCATGTCCGCGGACTTCGTAAGTGACACCATTCTTGCTACTGGTTAGTGTTTCCGTATGGTCGCCGGCAGCGAAATGCAACCAACCGTCCAAGCCGATTTCAAAGCCACTGGCTCGGTGCTGCGGGTTGGCGGGATGGATTCCGGTCAACCACGTTTCTCGTACTTCGGCGGTACCGTCTCCGTCTCGGTCGGCAGCAAAAATGACATCAGGGGCAGCGATAATAATGGCCCCGTCCTGCCATGGCAGGACGCTGGTTGGATAATCCAATCCCGTTAACCAGAGTTCGGCCTGGTCCAGGCTGCCGTCGCCATCGGTATCCCGCAAGCGTTTGATACGGCCTCCGCCATCGACCCCCAAGGGATAGTCGGCCATTTCCACAACCCAGACCGAGCCGTCTAACCCAAACGCCAGATTGATCGGGTCACGTATCAGCGGGTCGCTGGCAACCAATTCGACTTGAAACTCCTCGGGGACCTGAATGCTCGCCAGGGCTTCCTCCGCGGTAAGCGGTCCCGATTCCGTGACCTGGTTGTCGAAGATTTCGCGAACTCTGCGCAGAATCAGCGTTTGCGTCCCGCTCTGCCATCTGCCGGGTTGCAAGTAATAAATCATCGACGAATCCACTTCGTATCCACCTTCTGCACGCATGCTCTCGCTGGCGACGTAGGCGAACACGTCATCGGTGTAAGCAGCGACCCAGGTTTGTCGGGTTGGTAGTTCTTTTTCAATCTGGAACTGGTAATCGACCACGACTTCACCACCGAGAAATACCCAGCTCAGAGCATTGCCGAACTGCCAAGTATGGATGGGCATGGGATAGGTTTCCGGCAAGCGGCCCATTTCCTGTTTCACTTTTTGCATATGCTCAGCCCAGCGACGATCGTTCGGCCGATCGCTAGCTAGGCGCTCGTTCATCGTTGCGTCGGTCGGTTGTTCCGGAGCCAGTCCTGCATATCCGAAGTGAGCTTGCGGAAAATCTTTGAGAACGGAGCGACTGGCTGAGTTACATACGGCTTCAACTGCGTCGACCATCTTGGCTGCATGCTGAACTGCGAGTTCGTAAGTGCCCCGGGGGTTGGGGTTCGCATCGGCGCCACAACCGATTACCGGCAGAAAGATGCAATCGGGATGTACAGCTTCCAGGCGATTGGCTGAGATCCCCGCCCAATCGCCGCTAACTTGATCAAAATTCAGCGTGGTGCAGTGACAAGCATATAAATAGCTGCCGCCCAGAATCCGTTCGTTCTCATCGACTGCCAACATGACGCGTACCCGATGATCGACTGGGCCCGCGGGCTGCTCACCGAAGCCGGTCCACTTTCCTTCCCGGAGAACACGTCGGTTGATGGCAAAGTCGGCTTGCGCTTCTCCAATCTCTATGCGTGCTTGGGTTCTTGCCGCAAACGCGGCTTCGATGGTACGTTTGATCGCGGCCAGCACTTGATCGGTGTATTCCTGGATGGCTGTTGCTTCCTCGCTTGAAAGCGGGACGCGAAAGAGATTCTCCAAACCGCCGGCAAGATGCGGTGCCGCGTGGGAATGCGTGCTGCTCAGAACGAGCTGGCTGCGAGGAATTTCGTATTGCGACTCGGTCCAAAGAGCGATCTCGACCGTCATTTGGCTGGTTACCAGGATGCTGTCAATCGATACCAAAACGTGGGAAAGCCTTCGCGCATTCGCATCGCCATTGGGACTCAGCACCATAGCCCGCACGTGCAAAGGGTCGGCGACGCTTTGGAATGGCTGTTCTCGCGAGGCATAGCCGCTCAAACGAATCGGACGCGTCGGAGTAATCTCTGATTTGGCGAATCCGACCTGCCAGAAGTCCGACGCATTCAAATTGGCTGTTCCTGCTTGAAACAGGCAGAGACAACACAGTCCCATGGCAAGTCTTGAGAATGCAGCATTGACCATTTGTCGAGTCATAAACCATTCCGTGCGTATATCAAACAAGAACAAATTACAAATGTGACCGTTGGCTAATATTGTAGCCTCCAGCCGGTCGCTCGGGGGCATGCGCCAAATTCCGGCTTGTAGGCTCGTAACCAACGAGCACCTGGGCAAGCCTACGTTCGGGCGCAGTGGTAGCAATGCAGCCTCATGTGCGAAGTGCCGTTACGGCCGGCGTGGACGTGTTTCCGCGGGAGGTTGGAAGTACCCGGGATGCCATGGTGAACGGCGGCGTCCCAGAGTCAGTGTTCCAGAGTCAGCGCCCCCCTTAGTCAGCCCCCTCAGTCAGCGCACAGCAAAGCCGGTCCGTGGCCATCCGTGTACTTCGGGCATACGGGATCGCTTGCGGCCGTGCTCTCCTTCGCTTGGGCCTGAAAGGCATCTGCAGCCTGAAAGGGCCTGGGAAAGAGGCTCTGGGAATAGGGCTCTGGGAAAAAGTATTGCGCATAAAGCCCTGGGGACACTAGCCCAACGCAGGCTGTCGCGGTTCATTGTGCTTAGCACCATTTCGATTCTAAAGACCTCGAAAAGACCTCCCTTTCCTGTCGTCGCTTTGCGACTGGCGCGGACGATGCGCAGAGTTCCTCGGACTGAAGTCCGAGGCTATTACCTGTCGTGCGTTCCGCACTAGAAAGCCCAAAGCCCGGTACCTGAAGTCTGAAGTCTGAAGTCTGACGTCTGACGTCTGACGTCTGATGCCCGATACCCGATACCCGATACCCGATACCCGATACCCGATACCTGAGACCTGAGACCTGAGACCTGAGACCTGAGACCTGAGACCTGAGACCGGAGACCGGAGACCGGAGACCGGAGACCGGAGACCGGAGACCCGAGACCCGAGACCCGAGACCCGAGACCCGAGACCCGAGACCCGAGACCCGAGACCCGATTTATCTCGCTGCTCGCCATCGAGCACACACTCGCTAGCGCTTCGTGCTTGTAAATCCAATGCCAAAATGCTGCCCAGCGTAGCCTGAAAGGGCAGTATATCCAGCGAACTCCCGGACATGATTGGATTTCCGATCGCCGGCTGCCAACCCGCGTGTTTGCTACAATGCCGCGGGCAACGAACACCGGACAGGCGGAGTGATAAAATTTGAAGGTACTGATCACGGGCGGCTGTGGCTTTATTGGCTCGCATTTGGCGATCCGATTGAAAGGCTTGGGGCATCAAGTATGGGCCCTTGATAATTTGAGCCGACAGGGCAGCGAGCTCAACGCGCAGCGACTGATGCCGTTGGGCGTGCAGGTTGTCCAGGCGGATGTTTTGAACGCTGCGGACCTGAGCTTGCCAGCCATGGATGCGATGATTCTGGCTGCGGCGGAGCCTTCGGTTTCCGCCGGTTTGCAGGGGGCCGCAGGGGGCGTGGTGGACGTCAACCTGAAAGGCACATTGGTCTGCTTGGAGTTGGCCCGCCAGTGGAGCAGCCGCCTGGTTTTTCTCAGCACCAGCCGTGTCTACAGCATCGCAGGCTTAAGAACGCTGGAATACCGACGGTCGGCGAAGCGTTTCGAGTGGTGCGGCGATGCCTGCCCGGGATTTTGCCCGAACTTCGGGATTTCGGAGGATTTTTCGACCGCCGCGTCGAGATCGCTGTACGGAGCGACCAAATTGGCTTCCGAAATCATGCTGTCGGAGTACAGTCGGCTTTACGGTCTGGGTGCCGTGATCAATCGATTTGGGCTGGTCGCTGGTCCCTGGCAGATGGCCCGGGCCGACCAAGGAGTCATCACGCTGTGGGTGGCCCGACATCAGCTGGGACTACCGCTGCGCTACATAGGATTCGATGGGCAAGGACATCAGGTTCGAGACGTGCTGCACGTGGATGATTTGTGTGAATTGGTCATGCGGCAGCTGGAAGATATTTCCCATTGGCACGGGCATATTTTGAACGTTGGAGGAGGAATGCAGAGAAGTATTTCGCTGCGAGAGCTAACCGAATTGTGCGTTGACACGACCGGCAATCGCGTTGATCTGGATAGCCAGGCCGTAACCAACGCTGTTGACATCCCGATCTACATTACTGACAACAGGCGGATTGAATCCTTGACAGACTGGAGGCCGCAGCGTTCGGTGGAGCAAACGGTAGATGATATCTCGGAGTGGATTCGAAAGGCGGATCCAGCCGTGAAACGAGTGGTTTCTGGTTGAGTTCGACGGCTGAGCCAGTCATTATTTGGTGGGTGCAGCCGAGCAGATACTCGAGTGGTCTTGTTGCTCCCAAGCAGGAGCATCGGCGAAAGTATTCCGAAATGGACCGGGTCTGTTCCACCTTCTTCGGCGAAGCACATGCCATCACAGGCTGTTTGGATCTTTGCCAAGTATGCGGTTCAACAATGCCCCGATGTTGTTTTAGGAGTTTAAAACTTGCAAAGTCGGCCGCAGCAACCGTCTAACCCAGAGAGTCAGCCAGTAAGACTGCGGGTGCTGTCGGTAGTCATTCCCGCCATGGATGAGGAGGATTGCATCGAGTCGACGGTAGAACACTTGCATCTGGAATTAAGGCTAAAGGGAATTGAACATGAGATTGTGGTAGTCGATGATCACAGTCGCGATGGAACCTGGGAGAAGCTCAGCCAGTTATCGCATCGGATTCCAGAATTGCGTCCCGTCCGAAACGACGACTTTCCGGGATTTGGAAGAGCCATACAGACGGGTTTGGAAGCCATGACGGGTGACGCGGTGGTGATTTTTATGGCTGACGAGTCGGATGATGTTCGGGACGTCCCCAGGTACTGGGAGGTGCTTCAGCAGGGTTATGACTGCGCGTTTGGCAGTCGCTTTATCAAAGGTGGCGGCACCATTGATTACCCTTGGCTCAAAATGCGGTTGAACCGGATGGCCAACACCTTTATCCGTTTGCTTTTCGGGATTCGCTTCAACGACTTCACCAATGCCTTCAAGGCTTATCGTCGCGAGGTGATTGAAGGTTGCAAACCGATCCTGTCTCCTCATTTCAATTTGACGGTGGAATTGCCATTGAAAGCGATCGTCCGCGGCTATAGTTGGAGCGTCTTGCCAATTACCTGGCGCAATCGCCGCACCGGGGTGGCAAAACTAAAGATACGAGAAATGGGAAGCCGCTACTTTTTTATTGTGGCTTATGTATGGCTGGAAAAGTATTTCAGCCGCGGTGATTATCATCGCAAGACTCAAGTGGCAGATTTGTCGGCTGCGGACGTGGAGCATTGAGGCTGCCAGAGTGAAAGACAAGCGAGAAATCGAGCCCAAGCCGCTTCGTGTGAGGCAGTGGCTGTTGGTGTTGACGGTCGTGGCGGCCTTGAGTCTGCTGCGGTTGCCCTCGGTTTGGTACCGCATGGGTGGTCAGGACG
>JANSWS010000689.1 GCA_024743355.1 bacterium | reverse complement strand
CGTTGCGGGACGCTTTGCAAAACATGATTGTGGCCTCGATCGGACCCACTACCAGCGAGATGCTCAGGCAGAATGACTTGCCGGTGGATCTCGAACCCGCGCATCCAAAGATGGGCCATCTGGTGCTGGAGAGCGCAGCCCGAGCGCATCACCTGATCGCGGGACGCCAGGTGAAGGCTGCGGTCCTGGCCGAGTCGGGTAGACCACCCATGGACCAACAGGCGGCTTGGTACGAGGGACCCTTCATGCGGGCCTGTCGAGGAGAAGCTGCATCGGTGACTCCCATCTGGCTGATGCGACAGGCCGGACGCTACATGTCCGAATACCGCCAAGTTCGCGAGAAAGTAGGTTTCCTGGACCTGTGCAAAGATAGCCAACTGTGCGCCGAAGTGATGGCCACGGCGGTCGAGAAATTAGGCGTTGATGCGGCCATCATTTTTTCGGACCTGCTGCCTATCTTGGAACCCATGGGCATGCAATTGGAATTTGCACAAGGCGATGGGCCAGTCATCCACAACCCCCTCCGCGATCCGCGTGACGTCGATCGCGTGTTGGAACTGGAGACCATGGATCCGCTTCAGTTCGTCGCCGATACCGTCCGCCTGACGCGGCAAGCCATCCCCGAGCAGATCCCCGTGATTGGATTCTCGGGCGCTCCGTTCACCCTGGCCAGCTACATGATCGAGGGCGGCGGCAGCCGCAATTATCTGCATACCAAGAAACTCATGTACCGGGACGCCGCCGCATGGGAGGTGCTGATGCGCAAGCTATCGCGGACCATCAGCCGTTACCTGAACGCCCAGATCGCGGCCGGAGCTCAGTGCGTGCAATTGTTTGATTCGTGGGCCGGCTGTCTGTCCGTGCAGGACTATCAGCACTACGTTTACCCCTATGTCAAGCAAATTATCGACAGCGTTGTCCCCGATGTGCCCGTCATCAACTTTGCTACTGGCAATCCGGCTCTGCTTCCCATGTTACGCGGCGATCGTCGAACGGTTGTGGGTGTGGATTGGCGGATCCCACTCGATGACGCCTGGCAGCAGGTAGGTCACGATCGGGCCGTGCAGGGCAATTTGGATCCTTTGGCCCTTTTCGCCGAACCCGAGGAATTGCGAAGGATGGCCTCCGATGTGCTTGATCGAGCCGGAGGACGAGCCGGTCACATCTTTAATCTGGGGCATGGCATCCTACCGCAAACGCCCGTTGATCATGTGATTGCTCTGGTGGATATGGTTCATGAGATGAGTCAGCGGTAGTGGGCTAGAAGCCAGTGAGCAGCGCTCCTAAATGCGCGTTCGCGTGCTTACTCGCGCGCTCCACGCAGGAACCGGTTTCCAACTTGAAACAACTTCTCAATTTCTTCCGCTTTTCTTGTAAGGCCTAGTAAGCCTGTACCGTCTTTTATAGTAGTCGCCCGATGCAATTCATTGCTATGAATGCTAGCAATGGCTGGTGACCAGCGAATCCGAGTGGTCGGCGACCAGACGACGATCAATCGATGATCAGTTAATGCTCGCAAACTTTCGGAATCAGACTCGTTGGTCAAAGAGCCGGCTGAACTTGGGCAGGCTTTCGCTGGATGTCCAAGACGATCCGCCTGCTTTTTGCCAGCCGGATTTGGGAAATGCAAATTGAGGATATGCAAACTAAGAGAGAACAGTACTGAAGTTCGTCGCTCAATTGCAGGTTTCGGCTGCAGGTTTGTGCAGTGTGTGAGAGCAGGATGGCTGTAAAAAACTTGCAACGATTTGGCGGTTCGAGCAACGTTGTTGGGAGCGATTCCGGTCGGTTAGTCGCCAAGACAGTGCGAGTTTTCGCGGATTTTTCACCCCTTTGCAAAAATTTTTTGCGGTTTGACCTAAGGTGACACGCGTCTACCGTTGAATAGAGTAGATCGAGTTCACGGCCGTCGGCCATCGCCGGTTCTTGGTGACCGGCACTGAGTGTGACTGGCTCTGGGTGAGCTGCAAGGGTCCGGCAGAAATGCCGGTAAGTCGCTGGTCGAGGCGGCTCGGCGAGCAGGAAATGAAAGCATTAGAAAACCGAGACTTTTGCGTGGCAGTCGTGAACCAGAATCGTCCCAATTGCGTTAAGAAGCAAGGTAGCTTGAGCCTAGCCGGTTTTTTGGCACGTTGGTTGCTTCCGGCAGATCGCAAGGATTCTTGAGCTTTTTTGTCGCAAGTGGCGTCCTTTTTCTAAGAACAGCGTTGGCAGAACG
>JANSWS010000565.1 GCA_024743355.1 bacterium | reverse complement strand
CGCAAAAACTTACGTGTACATCCAACGCAATGTGATATTCTGTTTTCATAGCCGGTGTCCTTTAGAACTACTGAAGGTTTGACAACTCCAGTTTCCGTTCTAGCGGCCCGGCTTCCTATATCTTCACGGGCTCGCCCGTGTGACCACTAATTACCAGCTTGCTCGTCTTAACGCCGGAAATTGTAACGAAGTTGAAAAGCCTGGGAGAGTGTTGGATCCTTCGACTACGTTCAGCAGGTTGCGGCCTGCATCAAGCTGATAACGGAAGAAAACACGGGCGAGCCCGTGCCACACTACCCGCGAACTGAGAACACGAAAGCGGTTTCTGCGCAGAGCAACGCCGTGTCGTGCAGATCCGTGCCGTCTTACCGCCTGGGGTGATCTACCCGGCGATTCCGCAGTTTCCGATGGAGCTTGGGCACGAGTCGGTTGAGCGAAGCTTGTATTCTTCGCAGCTCGGGAATGGCTCCCTTGCGAGGGCGAATGACCAGATGCAAACCACCGGGCAACTCGTGCTGAGAGAGGCGAAAGGCCTCGCGAATCAATCGCTTCCAGCGATTGCGAACCGGGGCCGAGCCGACTTTCTTGGGAATGCTTAAACCGATGCGAGTGACCGAAGCAAAGGCTCTTTGATCAGCCCATGCTTCGCTGTTCTGTGGTCCGCATGGTTCCGACTCATCCGCCCATATCGCGTGAATGACCAAGACGTCGTCGCTGGCAATTTTGCCTTCTCGAAAGACGCGCTGAAATTCATCGCGTTTCTTCAGGCGCTGCCGAGCCGAAAACCGCAACGAATCTGACAAGCTCATTCTCCTGTTTGGCGCGGCTTCAAAGCAGAGTTGTCGGCGTGCGTCACACTGCGACCCCACGATCCGCAATCCCCAAGCTCCGCAATCCCCACGATTCTTCGCCGCTCCACGAAGGAAGCCATCAGCCTGGGTCAGGCCTGCATGGCTTACCACACAAGATCCCTGCTTACCACACAAGATCCCTGCGGACGGGCTCGCGGTACAAGCTCTCCAACTTGTGGACGGCGCTTTGAACTTCTTCGTCGGCCACGCTGGAATCACTTAAAGCGGCGGGGAGCTTGATCTCCAATTCAACATATAGATCACCCGCGGCGCCGCTGGTGCTGCGGATCCCCTGCCCTCGAATGCGCAACCGCCGGCCACTGCTACTGCCGGCTGGAATCTTGAGCGCCACAGTTCCTTCAGGCACAGGAATATCCACGGTGGCACCCAACGCGGCTTCTTGCAGAGTCACCGGCAACTGCAGCACGAGGTTATTTCCGCTGCGGCGAAAACAGGGATGCTCGGCAACGGTCAGGGCGACAATCAGATCGCCAGACTGGCCGTTGGGTCCTGGCTCGCCCTGCCCTCGCAAACGCATCTTCTTGCCCGTTTCAACTCCAGGCGGAATCTTGATCGTTAGAGACTCCTGCTTGCCGCCACGGCTGACCGAGATGGAAGCGTTACCACCCACCACCGCCGTATTGAAGGGTACGGTCAGCTCCGCGTTCAGATCTCGACCGCGGACGGGAGCCGCCGAGCGTGCCTGCCGGCCTCCGCCTCCCGATCTGCCGCCACCGAATTGGCGAAACAGGTCGGCAAAGTCGTCCCCAAACTGAAATCCTCCCGAACCGCCGCCGGCTCCAGCAGCGCCCCCAAACAGTTCCTCGAAACTGAACCCCTGCCCCCCGGCCGCACTACCACCGGGGAACGGTCCGCCACTGCCAACGCGTTCGAAATCCGGCCCAAATTGATCGTAGAGCTTACGTTTTTCGGGATCGGACAACACGTCGTGGGCTTGCTGGATTTCCTTGAATTTTTGCTGCGCGGTCTTGTCGTCCGGATTGAGATCAGGGTGGTATTTTCGCGCTAAATTCCGATACGCCTTTTGAATCTCATCCTGAGTGGCGGATCGGGTGATTCCCAAAGCTGCGTAATAGTCCTGAGCCATAGCTTGCATTTAAGGTTAGTTGCGTCTCACAAGTGGATTGGAAGTATAGTCGCCGATCGCGATTTCGAGCAGGGCTTGTCAGCCTGGCAGGAAACAGCCCCTCTGAACGGAAACGCAAATTTCAGGCCAATTCGGACTCCGGCGGGGTACCATGATCAACACGGCAGTGCAGCTGGACAGGATCATGATGCAACGCCGTGGACTAGGGCGCGTTAGCGGCTGACAGGCGACGCTCCCAGAATTTGCGAGCGGCCTGCACAAAGGGAAGTGCTGACTCTGCTTGCTGACTGCCGGCAATCTGTTCGGCAGCGGCTTCCAACCAGGACTGGAAGAATTCGCAGGCAGCACGACTGATCCGCGGCTGCCCGTCAATCTCCACGTAAAACGGAGCCGTGGATGCAATGCGATAGGTGTCTTCGATCCCCGTGACCACGCGGACCACCAGCCAGCCGCTCTCGTCGACACTCAGTCGCGGAATGCGGCCACCTTGCTTGGCATACTCATCCAGTCTGGCCTGATACAGCGTTCGGCCGTTGAAGATGACATCCAGATAATCCACGGGATCGGAGACCGTGAGTGTCAGAGCAACATCCAACGCGACGCTTTGTCCCACATCCGCTGCAAAGATTGCTCCGGGAGGCTGTTCGTTGATGAGCACTCGCAACAAGGGCCCGCTGCTCACGAAGCTGCGTCCCTGCCTGACGGCTCTCCACCAGTCGGCTCGGGTGTCGCTGGCCACGGCCGCGTAGACACGGTTGTAACCGAGGTGAGTGGGGGCCTTTCCAAATCCGCTCCCTGCCGTGGGTGGGATGCGAAGCCCAGACTCCAACACCCGCCAATAGAGGGCTTCCACCATCTGACCGGCCGCCCGCGGTCCGCGAAAACGCCCCGGATCGGGCTCGATCAACGGTCGAATCGTAGGTGCCGGCTCTTCTTCCGGTCGCAAGTGCATGCCCAAGAGCTGAATCGAATCCACGCGGTCGGACGCCAGCCACATCGGTAGATCACGCGCCCACAGCTTTTGAATCTCGATATGCACGGGAAGCGCGTCCGCCGCCTCCATTTCGCCGGTGGCACTTGCGGAAGTATCCGGCGTCTCTTTGGCCATGATCAACAGGCGACTGGACGGCACCGACGGGGGCACTTCGGCTGGCGGCATCCAGTGATGAAAGACCAGCCCGCTTCCCTCTCGCTGATCCCAGTAGCTATCATCTTCAACCCATTGGGCTCCTCCCAGCAGCGGGTTGTTCGAGTGGGCCGCCAACGATTCCGTCAGACAGGCAGTCATGGCCAGTCCTTCCGCCTCCAGCCAACGGCTTGCCTGGGCCGGCGCAAGCTGACATCCGAGATCGCCGCCGACCCAGCCTTCTGCCGACAGATCGGCATGCCGCGGTAGACGCAGTACATCGTTGCCAAGCGAACCCTTGTCGAGCGTAAATTCACCATGACCGGCGGCGTACTCCGGACCGCGCGATACTTGGTAACGATAGTCTCCCGGTCGCCCTCGAAAAACCATGGGGCTTTCCAGCAGATTCCATCCCGACTCCAGTATCGCGCCCCGGGCCCGTTGCGGTCTTCCCCGCGCATCCAGAATCCTCACCCGACAGGTCAGCGGCTCCTCGCTGGTCTGATCCAATACATCAATTTCAACAGTTCCGGCTGTCTGCCCACGAGCTGATGCCGCCGGCCAGGCGGCCGTGAATGTAAGCCAGGTGGCAAGACCGAGCAGTTTCAGGAAATTTGGCAATGGGACGTTCCTAAGCTGACTTACTGAAGTGCATCGCCTGGTCCGCATGCATGTCGTTGGAGCACGTATAGGGACTTTGGCTACAGCTTTCCGGTTGGCTTTTTAGGCGAGCGGCAAATGAAAATGTACCGTAGCCATGCGCGCCAGAGCGTAGTCGACGTCGTCCACCGTTTGGTGACTT
>JANSWS010000283.1 GCA_024743355.1 bacterium | reverse complement strand
GAGCGTAGCTACGCGTCCATGTAGCTACCTTCGCCAGAAGGTGGTTTTGGGCAAGCTTGATCGAGGTTTTGCGGCTTCACCCACGCTCGGGCCGTAGCCTCCTTTCCACGCTCTGGCGAGCGTAGCTACGCGTCCATGTAGCTACCTTCGCCAGAAGGTGGATTTGGGCAAGCTTGATCGAGGTTTTGCGGCTTCATCCACGCTCTGGCCGCAGCCTCCTTTCCACGCTCTGGCGAGCGTAGCTACGCGTCCATGTAGCTACCTTCGCCAGAAGGTGGTTTTGGGCAAGCTTGATCGAGGTTTTGCGGCTTCACCCACGCTCGGGCCGTAGCCTCCTTTCCGCGCTCTGGCGAGCGTAGCTACGCGTCCACGCTCTGGCGAGCGTAGCCACGTTTCCAGGCAACGTTCGCTGGGCAGTGTGCGGAGACGCACGTTCTGTTAGGCTTTCTGTGCCGCAGTGACGCTAGAAATGGCAAGATTCGCGAATGCAGGTGGTTGCGCGATTTGGCACATTAGCTGCTATTCACAGTTTATCGACCAGCTCATATTTTCCCCGATGAAACGAACGAAGTGGACCGAAACGTGAAAGACTCCTCGATTTCCTTGCTGATTGTCGAAGATGACGCAGATTTTCGCGATTCAAGTTTACGCTGGATGCAACGCAAGGGACATCACGTCGCCGCAGCTGCCAGCGGTGCGGAAGCGTTAAGTTTGTTGGACCGCCAGCATTTTGACGTGGGTGTTTTCGACATGAATATGCCTGGCATGTCCGGGCTTGAGCTGCTGCAACGTGTGCAGCAAGATCAGATTGATATTGAAGTCATCATTCTCACCGGGCAGGGAACGATCGAATCCGCGGTCCAAGCCATGAAAATGGGAGCTTGCGACTATCTGACGAAGCCTTGTCCGCTGGGAGATCTTGAACATCACTGCCAGTTGGCCAAGGAACGCGGGCGGCTGCGTCGCGAAAATGAGCAACTGAAGGAGATCATTTCACGCAACACGGACAAAACGGTGCTGATTGGCGAGTCTCAGGAGATGCAGCAGGTCGCCAAGCTTGTCCGCAGAGTGGCACCGACCGACAAACCCGTCTTGATTTCCGGTGAAAGTGGAACGGGTAAGGAGGTGGTTGCTAAAGCGATCCACCAAGCCAGCCAATTGGCCTCCAAGCCTTTCGTGACCATCAATTGTGCGGCATTGCCGGAGCAGTTGGTCGAAAGTGAGCTTTTTGGTCATCAAAAGGGCTCGTTCACGGGGGCCACATCGGAAAAGCCCGGATTGTTCGAAGTTGCGGATGGAGGCACCCTGTTTATCGACGAATTGGGAGAGATGCCGCTGTCCTTGCAGCCGAAGTTATTGCGAGTGCTGGAAGATGGATCCATGCGGCGGATTGGTTCCCACCGCGAACGCAAGGTTAACGTGCGGATTGTGGCGGCCACCAACCGCAATCTAGGCGAGGATGTTCAGGCCGGAAAGTTTCGCGAGGACTTGTTCTATCGCGTTAATGTGCTGCCGATTCAACTGCCACCACTGCGTGAACGCGAGGGCGATATTGACTTGCTCATCAACCATTTCTTGCAGAAGCCTTGGGTCGTTGATCCCGAGGCCAGGCAGGTAATGAATAACTATGCTTGGCCTGGCAACGTTCGGGAATTGATCAACGTTATTCAGCGAGCCATGATTCTTGCCGACGGGAACGAGATCACGCTGGATGACCTGCCTCGCGAATTGACGGAAGGGGTATCGGCTTTTTCCAAACCCGTAGCCTCCCCGCCATCGACCCAAGAGAAGCCTGTGCCGACGAACATTGCCTTGGGCGACCGATTAGATGACATCGCCAAGGCCCATGTGTTGGAGGTTCTGAGAAAGCACAACGGCAATAAGGCTCAGGCTGCCCGTACTCTCGGTATTCATCGCAGAAAGCTATATCGCCTTCTCGAACGTTTCGCTGCAAATGAAGAGAAGCAACAGGATGCACCGGCGGAAAGTGCATCGGATGCAGGTTTGGCGGATTCGAAGGTCTGAGCCCACTCCGTGTTGCAAGGGTTTTTGAGCACATGGCCGACCAATCCTGCCATTCAGCACCGGGCGATGGAGACTCGCACGACAGCGGCATGCAAACTCGTTTGCTGGCCGAGCTCCAACGACCGCAGGCATATGCACACTCGATCACGGAGCGGATTGCTGTATGCGAAACCCACATATCTTGGGTCTTCTTGACCGGCAAGTTCGCTTACAAGGTTAAAAAGTCGTTGCGGAATGTCTTCTTGGATTACTCCACGCTTGAAAAGCGGCAAGCCGCCTGCTTGGAGGAACTGCGACTGGACGTACGCTACGCCCCGCAACTCTATCTGGGCGTTGTGCCCATCGTCGACGGTACCGATGGTATTCGTGTCGAGGGGTCGGGAAAAGTCATCGAGTATGCAGTGAAAATGCTTCAGTTTTCCGCTGCCGCGCTCATGGAAAATGAACTGCGACAGGGAACCATCACCGCCACTGATGTGATTCTACTAGCACGGCACGTGGCAGATTTTCACCGCACAGCGGCTCGTGCAACGCATGCAACGCCCTTTGGGCAGCCCGATGGTCTGCTGCAGGAAGCCTTGGATAACTTCACCGAAGTGGAGTCGTTGGATTGGAGTACTGAGGAACGCCAAAGGATCGCCAGCTTAAAGCACTGGACGGAAGCTATCTGGAAAAAGAATGCGTCCTGGTTGGAGCACAGGAAGGAACAAGGTTTTGTCCGCGAATGCCATGGCGACATGCATCTGGGCAACATTGTTCGTTGGAAGGGTGAGTTGATTCCCTTCGACGGCATTGAATTCAATGAAAGTTTTCGTTGGATCGATGTGCTCAACGATGTGGCATTTCTGACCATGGATCTGCGGGCAAAGGGACAGCATGTACTCGGCAGCATTCTGCTGAATGCTTACTTGGAGAATACTGGCGATTATCTCGAATTGCGATTGCTGCGTTGGTACGAAGTTTATCGGGCAATGGTCAGGGCTAAAGTAGATAGTATCCGCTGGAAGCAAGCGGACGCACGGCAGCGTTCTGCCCTCCGACACGAGTTGTTGCGATATTTGGAACTCGCCGAGCACATCGCCCAGCCCGAGCAGCCTGGTCTATGGATCACGCATGGATTCAGTGCCAGTGGCAAATCGACAGGTGCTATCCGCTGCGTCGAGCGATATTCGGCAATTCGGGTCCGATCGGATGTCGAGCGTAAACGCCTGCTTGGCAAGGAAGCTAATTTCAGAGCGGATGGTGAAGAAGCCTCGAAAATGTATGCCAAATCGGCAACAGACGCGACCTACGGACGCTTGTACGAGGTGGCTGAAGCCCTGTTGCGATCCGGCTACTCCGTTGTGGTGGACGCGACGTTTTTGTTGCGGAAACAACGCGAAGACTTCTGGCGCCTCAGCCATGAGATGGGAGCCAGCTTCCGCATCCTGGACTTCCAAGTACCCTATGACGTGTTGCGAGCTCGGATTCAAAATCGTCTGGCTGCGGGAAACGACGCCTCGGACGCGGATGAAAAAGTTCTGGAGTGGCAAATGGCGAATGCGGAACCGCTAAGTCCGGCGGAAAAGACGCATGTCACGAACACTGAAGAACTGTCCTAAGGGTGTACTGCATACACGTCCTCCGGTAGGACTAGGTTAGAACTCGCAATTTGCCCATCGAATGTCCCGTCGGCGTGCACATGAAAATAAAAATCAGCGGCTAGCGCGTCCAGCTGCCGCTGATATTTGGGTTCAACTTTTGCGTCGCGATTCTACTTGCGGACGTCGATTTTACGGGCTTTGGATTTCTCGGTTTTGGGCAGTCGAATAGATAGCACGCCATCGTTATAGTCGGCGACCACCGCATCTTCATTGATGTCGGTAGGCAACGAGATTGAACGGGAGAAGCTACCCGATTTTCGTTCAATGCGATGGAAGCGCTTATTCTTTTCTTCTTGCTTTTCCTCGCGTTTGCCGCTGACCGTTACTGTGTTGCCGTGAACCTGGATGTCGAAATCCTTGGCCTCGACACCCGGAACGTCGACATGGATTTCATAGCCATCTTCGTTTTCGGCAACATCCAAGGCGGGATTCATGCTCAATCCACCCAGCTTGCCTTCCTGGCCTCCCCAGATGCGAGAAATCAAGTCATTCATTTCTTCGCGCATCGCCGAGAATGGGTCACGGGCGGAAGGCACTGTGGGTGCTTGGGGGGGTGTGCTTTTGCTTACATCAGTACTCATCTTCTTCTCCTTTCTGTGGGAAGGTTCGTTGGAATGACGCACTCTCCAATGCATTTTTGGTGCCAAATCACATACTGCCAATTCTGCTGGCGGACGGTTGGAGAGGATCCATAGCGAGACCGAATACATCCCCCTCGGACGACACGGTGCAGCACTTTCGCATAGACTTACAAGCACGATGCGCCAGCGATTGTGTACTCGATGGCGGCCGCAACTCACTCACTCGTTCACTCGCTCACGCATCGTGCTTGTATTTTTGGGGGAAATGCCGTATCGGCGGCAGGTGAAAGACCGTGGCCCTCAGCTATTCGGCTGCTGCTTCGAACGCTTGATGACCGACCACAGCGAAGGTACGTCGGCTTGCCATTTGGGCGAAACCAGGGTGATTGCGGTTGCTTCCAAGTTGGTCAAAGTAACCGCCACAGCGGCTAGTCGCACCGGCCAGACAGCCCAGCCCATGATGATGACGATCCCCGCAATAAGAACAACGAACTGGGTTTTCTTTGCTGCCCAGGTGTGGTAACTGGGAATCTTTCCGTACTTGATCAGTCCCGCCATGGAGGTGAGCGCATAGCTGGCCACACCCACTATCAACCAGAGCCATTCGTCTGCCAATTCACTGCTTCTCAGAATCAGAGCTCCGATCAGCAAGGCTCCGAACAGCATAAAGTCAGCCAGGCTATCGATGCGCGCCCCCAAATCCGAACGCTGCCGAAGGTGTCGGGCCAGATAACCATCCACCCAATCCGAAATGGTCAGGACTACAAAGCAGATGACAAACCACGTCGTCTGGCCTGCTACCGCCAGCCCAAGCAGTCCGATCGAGCCTAGCATTCGAATCATGCAGATTACGTTGGGTATCGTAAATATCCAACGGCGGTAAGCCTCGTCCCTGGGTTCCATCATGATTTATGCCAGTTTTTCAGGTTGAGCTTCGTAGCTTTGATATCGCGACTAAGCCGAGTCTATTTCGTGAATCCCGAACTCGCTTTGGCTTTTTGACTTGCCCTTCAGTGACACTTGCTTGCAAACGGCGCTGCACTCGCTGGCTGGATTTTACCAGCTGGCATCGTCAGGCTGTAAGCCATCCTGCTTCCAGATGGCGATCGCTACCTGAGTGGTGACACCCTCTGAATCTGTTCCCAGTGCAACCGCTCAGCGGCGACCACAACCTGCTCCCTTTGGTCGCTCAATTGGCAGAGCGATTGATCAGGAACTTTGCGAAGAAATAGAAGGCCGGCGCGGAAATCGTCAAGCTGTCAATGCGATCGATAATACCGCCCATGCCGGGTAACAATTGGCTACTGTCTTTAACTCCTGCTTCGCGTTTGAGTGCGGACATATTGATGTCACCCAGGAATCCACCCAGGGAAATAATCAATCCTGCCAGAGCAGAAATCAGCAGGCTGAGCGGCCAAGTGCGTCCGTCCACGAGTGTGGTTAGCCAAGGTGCCAGCAGAATCGACAGGATGCTGGTGGTTGCGATTCCTCCGAGCAGACCTTCCCAGCTCTTGCCCGGGGAAACTTGCGGAACAATTTTCCGGCGCCCAAATTTACGCCCGACCAGTGCTTGCGCAATATCGTTGCATTCCGTCAGGACCACCAGGAAAAGACACCAGCCCGCCGGCCCTACATCCAGCGTCTCCGTCTGGGGTGGTAATTCCAGCAAGCCAACCACATGGGACATCCCAAAAACCATCAGCACGAAGGCCCAGAAATAGCCGGCGGTGGCTCGCAGGTAGTCCTGAGTCTGTCCGGACAAGATCTCCACGGTGCTCAATGAAATTAAAACCAACAGAGGCAGTCCCCAAGTCGCTTCGAAGTTCACCTGAAAGGCGAGCAATGCGTATAGCAAGAGAGCCATAGCCGTGATCGTGTATGCCAAGGCTGGCACATCAAGCGAACGTTTGGCGTAGATCAAATGAAACTCACGGATTGCCAAAATGCCGGCAAGGCATAACAGTACCGACAATCCCGCTTTGCCCAATAACAGAGCCGCGGAGAACGCGAGTAACAAGATCCACCAAACACGCAGACTCTGAATCGATTTCTCCGAACTCAGATCCGCCGATTTCCGCAAAGCCACGAAGCGAACTACGCTCCCTGCCAGAAGCGCGGCGAAGACGCCGCTGAGTACCCAAATGAGGCCCGTGGCTAATTCTGGCATGCGTCAGACTCCTTGTTAACGATCCAGCCACGGCAGACAGGCAACGTTCAAAACCAAACCCGAAAACCGACGAGAATCGCGGCTAAAGCCGACCCACTGATGATTTTGGTTTTATTCTGGCGGGGAAGCCTTACGGCGCTGATCCAGCGCTATTCTACTTCAGATGACCAATCAGCAAGTCCGTCTTGTTGGCCGCTTGCCAAAGACGGGTTGGCAGCCTTGAACCAACCCGTTGGCCATGGCCACGATAGTCAGCATCAGGTGACTTGCAAGTGGTCGAGCACCTTTTAACAGAGCGGAAAATCGTACAGGGAGAATACCGCAGCATTTGTGCCGTGTAGCAATCGAGCCCCGCTGAAAACGTTCCTATGCGCGGAGACCACCACCAAAGTGGAATTGCTGTCGGACGAGTTTTGGTAAAATGCTTGGTCGAGCCCAGGACTACCAGCATTAGCAACTACCGACGTTCGCGGATAGCCGAAGTCCGCAGCTTCTACGAGTTTTTATTTGACCAAAGGGGCAGATCTCAAGATGGCAAAGAATGTTTTGGGTACTGAGTTAGAATCCTGTAGTACGGATCCGATGACGGGATTCTTCCGCGACGGATGTTGCAACACCGGGGCCGAAGATTACGGAATGCACACTGTATGCGCCGAGGTTACCGAGGATTTTCTGCGATTCTCCAAGCTGAAAGGCAACGATCTGTCGACTCCCCACCCCGAATACCAGTTTCCTGGTCTCAAGGAAGGAGACCGCTGGTGTCTGTGTGTGCTCCGCTGGAAGGAAGCCTTCGAAGCGGGCATGGCACCTTTGGTAAATCTCAGAGCGACGCACATTTCCGCCCTCGAATTCCTAAATCTGGAGGACCTCAAGGAATATGCAACCGGAGATTCCTTGGATGAATACTAGGTGCGTGCTGAGCAACTTGAGTAGCGTACAATCAACAGGTGGCCGATAGTCGCCCTTCGTCCCGCAACTGTGGCGATTTAACCGCAGCATTCGCGAAGCGAAAGACGACCGTAATTGATCGGACGGTGAGTACTGGCAATCTGCGTGTGAGAAATTCGGCAGCTAATTGCTGAAGCGACTAACCCAAGTTGCCCGTTAATAGCCTCGAACTCAATTCGATTTCTCCTGTGCTTGCAGCATCCACAAGTGCTTTTCCAGCGACGCGCAGATGCCGATGCAGAGGTCTTCGCTGATCGGGTCGAGTTCTCCCAGGCGCTGAATGGCGTTCCTTAGCTCGGTAACGGTGGCGTGCAATTCGTCGGCGACATGCTGAACCGTTTCTTCCACGCTGAGCATGCCTTCGGGGTATTCGTGGAGATGGCTGTTTCGGGCCACAGTCTGCGAACGGCCATCTGCGGCAATTCCTAGGGTCGCAATCCGCTCTGCAATATCGTCGCTGCCCGCCCGCACCGTTTCAATGATGGCATCTAGTTGCAAGTGCAGGCTGCGGAAATTGGTACCGACAACATTCCAGTGTGCCTGTTTGAGAAGAAGTGCCAGGTCAACGAGATTCACCAAGTTGTCTTGCAATGTGGCCGTAGTCGTTTGATTGTTGTCTGTATTGAGTAACTCGCGCTTAAAGGCGACTTGACTGTTGGTGGGCATGTGGTGGATTCCTTAAATTTTAGAAACTGAATGTTGTGAATGGAAATGTAGCCACTGACTGATATGGGTGGCTTGTGCACTGGACTCTGCGTACACTTCCGAGCAGGAGAACCTATCCCAAACCATCGGCAGGTGCGCTTTGATTGCGGTTCGCCTTGATTGTGGTTCTCGTAGGTTCCAGCACTGACGCTACGCGAAAAATGATTCGAAGGTTGCGGCTGCTAAACAGACCGCAACCAAGGCAATAAAATAGATGAGCCACAAAAAGTTCCACGTGGCGAGAGGATGCTTCTTCGCGAGTGGTTCATCTTGCCCTTGCAGGGACTTGGAAACTTTCTCCAGTGGTTTATTGGTCACGATACTCTCCTCTAAAAATTCCCGTCAGTTTGCTACCAACAGATGGGCTGCTGAGGGACCGAATACTGTTGGATCGAATGCTGGGGTATTGAATATTTCAAACTTCACTCCTAATGGATCCGCCTGCGAATGCCGCATCGGCGTTGCGTCGAACTAATGGACTCGCGGATTGGGTCGCAATTGTGATGCCAAGGGTTGAATTTTGGGGTGCAACCAGCAGCCCTGGCCGATTTGTGCGCCCGAATGTGCTCTGAGCCCGCATGCTGATGGCTGACCGCGCAGGTGCGGACCTGGAGGGCAACGCAGTGCAGCATTTTTGCATGGATTTACAGGCACGAAGCGCCAGCAAGCGTGTAATCGATGGCGACCGAAACGCACTCGCTCGCGGCTCGTGCTTGTAATTTCGGGCGAGCCGCTCGACACAAAATGCTGCGGAGCGTTGCCTGTAGGGGCCAACTCTGGCTGGTTGCAGTTGGCGCGCGGCTTGCTGTACTGTTCCAGCTGAAAGCCGCGCGATTGTGCTATGAACTGCGGCTTTGCCTGGGAGCGAGTCAGGACGTTATGGACACAGCTCCCGTGTTGTAATTCGATGAATAAGGAGAATGAGATGGCAATCTCGATTATCACCCGCAGGACGGGGGATCCGAAATTGATTGATACGCCCGTATTCCACGTAGGTCAGTCCCATGAAGAGTCGGCGGTAGCAATATTTTCCTCGGAAGACGCCGCGACTCGCTACATCGATCAAGCGGAATGGAGAGAAGAGCAGACAATAGCGAAAATTGACGAGTCACAATTGGTAGACTGGTTGTCCAAGGCCAAGCAGCATTCGGTGACGCATGTTGCGTTGGATTTAAATCGACAGAGTACAACGCAGTCTGAACAGGGAGCCATGGTTTGGAAGCTGGATGAGCCTGGAACCGCTGCGATTTCGATCTTGGAGGAGTTGCATCGGAGGTCCGTCTAAAGCATGGCCTTGGCAGCAGTTATTAAATGTTACGTTGAAGGGGCGTCGGCCAGGATAGGGAAAGGTGAGGTTGAACATGATCCATAACAGCATTCAGCAGACGGAGCCGGGGTTCCAGGATCCTCAACCGCCCAACTTTGATGATCCCAAACCACCGGATTTTCAGGATCCTATTCCTCCGAGTCCAAAGGATCCGGTTCCGCCCAGTCCCCAAGATCCTGATCCCCCCGATTATCCGAAGGATCCCGTTCCGCCCAGTCCGAAAGATCCTCCTATCGCGCCCCCCGATCGACAGGAATAAGTAGGCGACTCGACGGATATGCGTTGCGCGATGGGTGTCGTTGCACGCGGAACGACTCAGACCGGAAACGGCAGCAATCGCATTGAGGGAATCCATGCAGCGGAATCAAGGCTATGTCTATCGCCTGCAACTCGATCAGCGGGCGATAGGGCATAGCGTATTGTCCTTCCTTGCGGATTATTTCGCACACTCGACCATGGAGCAATGGACCGAGCGCATCTACGATGGTCAGGTGTACTTTAACGGCAAGCCCGTCGACTTGCAGCAGCCGCTTCACCCAGGAGCTTTGCTGGAATGGAATCGACCGGGCTGGGTCGAAGATGAGACTCCGCAATTCTTCGAACGCTTGTTTGTCGACGAGTACTTAGTGGTGGTTGGCAAGCCGAGTGGCCTGCCCACATTGCCCGGGGCTGGCTTCTTGCAAAACACTTTGTTGCACTTAGTTCAACGAGACTTCCCTGAAGCTCGCCCATTGCACCGACTAGGACGCGCTACCTCGGGTATTGTGTTGTTCGCGCGGGACCGCGCCACCGCGGGAAGTGTCAGTCGCGGATGGCCACGTGTCGAGAAACAATATCGCGGACTCAGTTGCCATCGCGCAGCTCGTGAGGCGTTTGATATTCGAGTACCCATCGGGCCAGTGGAACATCCGCGACTAGGCCGAGTTTTCGCTGCTGACACCTCGGGGAAACCGGCCCGAAGTGTTGCGCGCGTGCTGAACCGACAGGCAGAAACAACGCTCTTCGAAGTTGATTTGCATTCCGGGCGACCACACCAGATTAGAATTCATCTGGCCTGTATCGGACATCCGCTGCAGGGAGACCCCATGTATCAGATTGGCGGAGGGCTGTGCGCAAACCCAGGGTTGCCAGGTGATTCGGGCTACTTTTTGCACGCCACACGTTTGGTCCTGGAGCATCCG
>JANSWS010000397.1 GCA_024743355.1 bacterium | reverse complement strand
GAGAATGTCGGGGTGCAGCAGAGTTGTTTTCAGCATGTGAGCATCCTGATTTCGTAGAGTTCTCGTTGAGTACATCGTTGCGGATGGTCTCTGCCTCCCTAACCTGCTCTTTCGCTGGCGCAGTTGGCATCTTTATCCGGCTGAGGGCACTGAGGGGCCAGAAGTGAAATGCGGGTACGGCGATTGACGCGGTCAGCCAGGGGTGAGATTATCTGCAGGGCGCACCGCGATCGGTTTAGAACAAACTGACTGGCACGATGATTGCGTATGAGGGCGCGAGCTTCAGGGACAACCAACTCTCTATCCGTCGGCAGGCGATGATCGGGCCTGCGGTTATTCGAGTGAGTCCAAGCCGATTTCGTCAGCCGGCAGGTCAAGCAGATTGCCGTCTCTTTCGCGTTGCTGCTTGCCTTCAGTTGCGTGCCCATCCGATGCTTGCTCCGGCTCAGCCCGATGCGGAATTGCAGTGCAGTTGGCAGTCGTGCTCCTGACAATCAGATTCCTCTGGCGTACATCGATGATCTCGACGTTCTGCCCAGCCTCAATCATCTCGCCTTTCGAGGTGGCATTGTAACGTTTTCCCGAGATTCGCAACTGCCCTGAGGGCATTAGTGGAGACTCCAGCTGTACCACCAGGCCGAGCAAGTGTTGTTTCTGTTCTTCCAGAGCGCAGCGAGCGGCCCTCGCTCTCGGTGTGGTCAAAATGACGCGTTTGCCAATGGGTGTTCTGGGCCAAATATTGATTGCCAGCACGGCAAACGCCGGTATGGACGCGATGACCAACGTCAGCATGGCCATTCCCATGGTTTGACTGGAACGAAAGCCGAACAAGACGCAGGCAGTGGCGGCCAGCACGGCCAAGATTGCCAGCGAGCCCCCGCTGGGAATAAATAGATCGACCACAGCCATCACGAGTGCGGCGCAGTACAGCAACAGAGCAATATAGAAGGGATCCATGGTAATCCGAAACGCAAGCACACACTCAGGAACAGGCACACAACTTCCAACTGGAAAATTGTAAGCGAGAGACAGCGATTTGTTGCCCTGCTCGTCTGGCAATCCAGCGACGCCGCCGCGGCCATCGGTAGCCCGCGGGGCTCAGGGAAAGAACTGGAAAAGCCTTCCGTTCCTTCACCAGCCTGGCTGGGATGGTAAATGTTGGCGATTTGCAATCCCAGCCAATTTGTGGTCTAAATAATTTTGGGTCTGCATCGTCCTGGTCTGCCTCCCAAGCCTGAGACCGCGTTGGCAGTGAGTAAGGGCTACCATTTGAGGGATGAAAGGTGTTCCTAGAACCCGAGTCGACGACCCACAGCTGGCGGTCGGCTGCTGATTGGGCAGCTTGCTACACTTACGTCAAAGAGACTCTTTTCAACGTTTCATGCTTTCCGTCCAGGCTGCCGCGAGCGGTTTGTAAGGCAGTACCGTAAGAGGTTGTAACATGGAATTCGCAGCTTGTCTGATCGGTGGCTTGGCATTGATGGCCTGCGGCGGTGCTCTGTTTCGATTGCGACCACCGAACTGGCACAGCGATGGCGAATTGTTGGGAGCCCATCGAACGGTCATTGAGCGGTGGGGACTGGTGCAGCGGATAACCCGATTGTTAAACAATTCGCTGTTGATCGTGGTGGGAGCCATGATTTTCAGCACCGCTTTCCTGGCTCACGGTCGCCTGTGGATGGTGATGTGGAGTCTGATTTTGCTGCTGTTGCTGTTAGCCATCGTTTTCGCCATGGTGGACGCGCTCAGCTCTTTCGCCGGGTACCGACGGGCACTCCCTGAGGCGGCACGGAGATCGTTTTCAAATTCTGACCTGGCTCTGGAACGCACGGAGCTGGCGGAAGTCGGTTGCGAATCCCAGCAGCAGTAGACAACTTACTGCCTTCTTTGCTAGCTATTTGATAGGGAAGTCTCCAGGGCGACTGGAAAGTCTGCTGCGGCGTTTTGCAAGACCGAACCCAAATTCGAAGTAGCTGACCGCAATTGCAGTAGGCTTGAGCCGGGGATGTAGCTAGACTCCCAGCCCGATGACTGACCGCTCTGGCTTAGCCCGCTTGGCTTCCAGCAGGAGATGGCCCAAGAAAGAAGTCAGCGGAGATACATCGGATTGAACCGGCCCGTGATGCTAAGGATAGCAGAATGTATCGATGGCTTTTGTGCTGGCGCTACTTGCGAACTCGCTATATCGCACTCGCTTCGGTGGTGAGCGTGATGCTGGGTGTCGCAACGTTGATCATCGTAAATAGCGTGATGGATGGCTTCACCACCGAGATGCAAGAACGCATGCACGGTATTCTGTCGGATGTTGTCATCGAAACGCACAGCGCCAACGGCATGCCGAACCATCCGGTGTTCGAGGAGAAAATTCGCAAGATTGCCGGAGATGACCTGGTCGGATTGACCACCGTGGTTCATGTTCCTGCCATGGTGGCCATTGATCATCGCGGTGAAAATATCACGCGTCAGATCAATCTCATCGGCATCGACATGGATTCCTATGCGGATGTCAGCGATTTCAGCAAATATCTGCTACATCCCGAGAATCGTGAGCAGATCAGTTTTGCCTTGCGTGAGTCCGGTTATGCGCCGGATCGAGAACAGTTTCCTGAATCGGGCTGGGTGCATCGTCGGCGGATGGCTCAATTCAAGAAACGCATGCGGGAGATGCAACGCCAACTCGAACTAGAGCAGGAACGCAATACTCGGCTGCGGGAGGAGATTGATCAGGCGGCTCAGGCTGCTGTTTCTGGCCATGGTTTAGTCTCGGCGCCTGCTGCTGAACCGAGCGAGGAATTGGCCGCGGATCACGGACTGGCCTTTCCAGAAACGCCTGAGCAGTTCGCCAGTCCGGTAGCTAGTGAATCAACCACCGACGCTCTGGCCGACACGGATGGTCCATCGGTGAATGCTTTGGCAACGCGACCGGAAGACGTGGCCAGAGTGTTTGACGCCGAACAGGAGCAGCACGCCGGAATTGTACTGGGAATCAGCATTGGCTCCACGCGTTACCGTAACGAAGTGGGTGATGTCACAGACTACTACTACGTTCAGCCGGGTGATGACGTACAGGTGACTTTCCCCTCGGCTGGCAGCATGCCGACGGCGCTCAACGAATATTTCACCGTCGTGGATTTCTACGAAAGCAAAATGAGCGAATACGACGCCACCTTCGCCTTCGTCGATATTGGCGTACTTCAGCAGTTTCGCGGAATGCAAGATGCGGTTAGTTCCATTCAGCTGAAGCTGCGTGAGGGGGCTGACCTGAATGCGGTTCGGGATCGGCTGCGGGCAGAGTTTCCGCCGGAGATGATGCTGCAGGTCAATACGTGGAGGGATCTTCAAGGAGCCTTGTTGGCGGCGGTGCAGATGGAGACCACGATTCTCAATATCCTGCTGTTCTTGATTATCGCGGTTGCCGGCTTCGGAATTCTGGCCACCTTCTTCATGATTGTCGTCGAGAAAACCAAAGACATTGGCATCCTCAAATCTCTGGGCGCTAGCGGGGCTGGCGTGGCCTCTATCTTCCTTGGCTATGGCGTATTGCTGGGTGCATTTGGTGCCGGCGTGGGAGCTGTGGCGGGTTTAGTTTTCGTAGCCAACATCAACTCCATCGCCGGGGCTTTAGAAGCCGTGACCGGTCAAGAGGTTTTTGATCCTACCGTTTATTACTTTGAGACCATTCCAACGATCGTTCATCCAGCCATGGTCGTATGGGTTACCTTGGGTGCCATCATGATTGCCGTGATGGCCAGTGTACTTCCTTCCATTCGTGCGGCCCGCATGCATCCCGTGGAGGCTCTTCGCTATGAGTAGTGTTTCTGAAGTTCGTCCACGACGCCGAATACCGAGTGAGCAAGATCTGCAATCTGGGCTTCCAGCCTACGACATGCTGGAGATTGCCAGGCCTGTTGATACCAAGCCCGAAGGCTGTTTGTTGGAAGCCAAGCAGCTTTTTAAAGCCTATCGCAAGAATCGGCACGAAGTCCCAGTTCTCAAGGGCTGTGATTTTCAGGCGCGGGCCGGCGAGATGACCGCCATCCTTGGGCAGAGTGGCTCGGGAAAAAGTACCTTGCTGCATCTGCTGGGCACACTCGACGCGCCGGACGCTGGCGAGATCTACTTTGGTGGCGAACGCATCGACAATCTTTCGCGCCGACGCCGCGACCAGTTTCGCAATTCAAAACTGGGAATGATCTTCCAGTTCTATCACTTGCTCCCCGAGGTGACGGCGTTTCAGAACGTGCTGTTGCCCATGATGATTCAGGAGGGATTCTGGGGCTACGTTCGAAAACGCAAGCAAATTCACGAGCGTTCCCGATGTCTGTTGGAGCGGGTCGGGCTATCGCATCGCTTGCATCATCGGCCACGCGAGTTGTCAGGCGGCGAAATGCAACGAGCTGCCATTGCCCGGGCTCTGGTAGCCAGTCCAGCTCTGCTACTTGCGGACGAACCAACGGGCAATTTGGATCGCGCTACGGGGAATCAGATCCTGCAACTGTTGCGCGAGCTGAACCACGAATCTAAACTGACAATCGTCATGGTGACGCACGACGAGCAAATCGCTCAACGCTGTGATGCCACCATCCGCTTGGCCGATGGTCGGATTCAGGCCGAAGGCTAGAAGCTAGAAGCTAGAAGCGAGAAGCGAGAAGCGAGAAGCGAGAAGCGAGAAAAACCGCCTGATGCCTGGCAAATGGTGCGGTCCTTTCAGGGGGTGGCGTCAGCGAATGACTTCTTTGGGAAAGTGATCGGCAGTGGCATTTTCCGGCCTCTGACCGTATAATTCTGCTGTTCGGAAATTTCCGAAGCCCCCCATCCCTCAAGCTAAATGATAGCTGTCCCACCCGTAGTCATTGCATTGCGTGCATCCGCGTAATGCATCGAGAATTGGTATGAATCGACTGATTGTTTACGCCTGCAGCACGGCGCTGTGCGTCGGTGTTGCGTCTCTTTCTCCCGCCCAAACTTCTGCAGACACGTTGCGCGAGCGGGGTCAAGCCATCTTTGCTGAGTCTTGTGCGGACTGTCACGGCGACCAGGGGCAAGGCGTCGAAGGCGTATATGCCAATCCTTTGGTAGGTGATGATTCCATCGGACAATTGACGAGCTACATCTCCGAGATGATGCCTGAGGGCAGTCCCGAGGACTGCACAGGAGAAGATGCTCAGGCTGTGGCGGAGTATATGCACCACGCCTTTTACAGTGAAGCTGCGCAGATTCGCAATCGACCTCCCAAGATTCTGCTGACGCGACTGACCGCCAATCAATTGCAGCAGAGCTTTTCGGATCTCTACGCCAACTTTTTTGGTGTGCCGGAGCCGGTCAAGGAATTGGGTGTTGGGGAATTAGGAGTTAGGGAATTCGGAGTTAACGCCGAATATTTCGATGGTGATCGCTGGAATCGAAAGGACCGAAAACTCGAACGAGTTGACCCGGTGATTGATTTTGATTTTGGTCACGAGAGTCCGGCGGCCGACATCAAGGCGGAAGCGTTCTCCATTCGCTGGGAGGGAGGCTTGCTGGCGAAGGTTTCTGGCCGTTACGAAATTGTGGTGCGCAGCACTTGTTCTTTCGTCATGGACTTTGGCCATGATGATCGAGAATTCATCGACAATCACGTGCAGTCCGGTGACAAGACTGAGTTTCGCCAACGCGTCCACCTGACAGCGGGTCGCGTTTATCCCTTTGAGATTCGTTTTCGTCAGCGTGAGCGGAAGACCGAATTGCCACCGGCTCGCATCTCACTTTCGTGGGTGCCCCCTGAAGGCGATGAGGAAATCATTCCGGAGCATCATCTGATCGCCCGCAGGGTACCAGCTGCCTACGCACTGCAGAGCGATTTGCCGCCTGACGATCGAAGTTATGGATACGAACGTGGTATCTCCGTCAGTCGCGAGTGGGATGAATCCACGACACAAGCGGCTTTGGAGTTTGCACAGATCGCATATGACGAGCTGTGGCCGCAATATCAGCGTTCTCATCGTGAGGAACAAAAGCCGCGGAGAGAGTTGCTGCGAGGATTTCTGATCGAAGTAGTCGAGTCCGCATTTCGCAGCCCTCTAGCGGATCCACTGCAAGAAGTGTTTATCGATCGTCCCCTGAGTCAGGAACCGGACGACGCCGAAGCCATTAAACGCGTTTGTTTGTTGTCTTTGAAATCGGCGCGATTCTTGTACCCCATGGCGGACCAGCACCAGTCGCCTTCGCAACGTGTCGCCAACCGGCTGGCACTCGTGCTTTACGACTCGTTGCCGGTGGACAAGGAACTCAAACAGTTAGTGCTGCGTCAGGAACTGGACAGCGAGGAAGCGGTCCGACAATACTGTCAGCGCCAGGTGGATGATTTCCGAGTGCGTGCCAAGACGCGTGAAATGTTGTACGCATGGCTGAATCTCAGGTCGCCCGGGGAGATTGCCAAAGACGCGGAGAAATTTGCAGGCTTTGACGAGCCCTTGATACACGATCTGCGGCGATCGCTGGACCGATTCCTGGATTCGGTTGTTTGGTCCGAAAGCAGCGATTTTCGTCAACTGTTTCTGGCGAAGTCATCTTTCACCAACCCCCGTATCGCCGAATACTACGGTTCAGCCTGGCAGCCCGCAGCCCCCGCCACGGAAACGTCTGACCAGTCCGTGGTGGGTCTGCAGAGGCACCCGCGGGCCATGGTTCCCAGTGTCGAGTCAGCAGCGCACTGGGGTGTGTTGAATCATCCGTATTTGATGAGCGAGTTGGCTTACCACGATTCTACCTCACCGATTCACCGAGGTATTTTCCTGATTCGCTACATGTTGGGGCGAACTCTGCGGCCACCGGCCGATGCATTTTCCCCCTTGAGCCCCGATCTTCATCCAGACTTGACCACTCGCGAGCGGGTGGAACTACAAACCAGTCCGACCAGTTGCCAGGTCTGTCACCAAAAGATTAATGGTCTGGGATTTGCAATGGAAAACTTTGACGCTGTGGGGCGTTATCGAGAGCAGGAACGCGCCCGGGAGATTGACGCGAGCGGACACTATGTGGATCGTCAAGGAAACCGAATTGAGTTTTCGGGAGTTGAGGATCTGGCAAACTATTTGGCTGACAGCGACGATTCGCGTCAGGCTTTCGTTGCCCGCGCCTTTCAGCACTTCGTTAAGCAACCTCCGGCAGCCTACGGTGCCGATACCTTGG
>JANSWS010000153.1 GCA_024743355.1 bacterium | reverse complement strand
GGTTAGAACGATTGCAGTCCGAGTTAGGCGACTTGAAAGAGGAAATGGCTGTACTTGATAAGCAGGCGGCTGAAATCGAGTTGAGAATGCTGGAACCGTAGCAAGGCAGCGGGCGGCGTCGCGGGTTCGTCCATTCTCCCCGCGGCGTCGTTCCGCGAGCTTATTGAGGAATCTGGATGCAATGGAAGCAAGCGGCGAACTGGCTACTGTCGCAAGTCGAACCAGAGTTGCCACCCGTTTATCTGCTAACCAACGGCGAAGCTAAATCGGTAGATTCGCGTCTTGGATTCTCCCAACATGCAGGCTGGACTAGTCCGATTGCCGACCTTTTATTCTCGCAATTCCTGAACAACCTGGACGCGTGGCAGGGTCGCGGCTTTTGTGCGGTTGTCGACGTAAACCAGCATGACAGCCTTCAATCGTTACTAGGTTGCGTTCTGCATGAATTCGCTCACTGGACGACGTTCGGGGAAGTGCAATCAGACGACAGTATCGACCTACCGTTAGGACGTGTCGCGTTGAAGGTAGCACCGAAGCAATGGGCTAAGCCACAACCAGCAACGGAACTGCCAGGATGGACAGGTCACGGTGCCGATTGGGTGCGAGCGTGTTGTCACCTAAGCCATAGGGCGTCGGGGGTGGTGGCGTCCCTACGACCTAAGCATCTGCAATTTGGCCAACAATACTTCGGATCCCCATTCACAGAGGACGCGTTTATGGCGTCGCTTGCCTGCGAATTGCATGACCGACGACCCATTCGCCAGATACTTACAGACGACGAACCAGAAGCGTTCAGGCGGCTTTGGGGGCTTGCCACGGCGGACTAGACCCCCGGTGGCATTCAAAGCTACCTTGAACCCAGTGTCGGGGTCGTGCGGGTTCGGACGAGTGCGGTAGTTGGTACACTCAGTCCGTACCTACCTGGGAATCCCAAAAAATCTAAGGTTTTCGACCCACGGAAATGAACCTGAAAAAGCTGGTCCACGAAGCACAAGTGCTCGCCATGCGAGCCGAGTCTAGACGCGGCCATTGCGAAGTCTGCGGGGCTGCGTTCACCCGGGAGCGGATCTCCAAGCGATTCTGCGGGCCACGTTGCCGGCTGCGGAACTGGCGGAAAAGATCAAAGAATTCGCGTGTTAGCGTTTCAACGGTCGGACGCTAAAATGCTGGGGGTGGGGGGCGGTATATTCTGACAGCTGAATTTGCCACGACCTATCGTCCCCCCTGCGTTGCCGACGGCATCAAATCAGTTTTTCAGGTGAGCGAACTAGCTATTCGCTAAACGTTGCCGACCTGGGTTCGGGTAGTCCTATCCCCGCCTGGGTCGGCGTCGGCCTGTCCACGGACGATAGGACATTTTTATGGATACCATGCAGGCGACCGGCAGGTTGCAACATCTTTCGCGTGTGTTTCTTGACGTTGAGTCTCCGAATCAACTTGCCGACCTGATGGCGGAGGGTGGCTGTCTAATCGCGTCCCTGATGAAAATGGGCCTGCTCGTCTTTGATGACTATTGCATGGATCTTGTTGAAACAGCTGAGAAGCGTCCGCAACCGATTTGGGATACGTCACTGGCGGACTTTACCTACAAATTGTTGTTCTATCATGTCGCCGATTCTTATAGTGATCGACCGCGGAACATCCTGCATACTGTCACTCAGCAAGACACTAGCGTCACGCGCGAAACGCGTTGGGCGGAGGACTACCGAGAACAGGGGCAGCGGTTCTCATTGTTTTGCCAGGAAATCATTGAGAAATTGCCGAAACAGTCTGGGCGTAAGGCAAAACCATCTTGCTCTGAACGTAGGCCAAGAGGGCAATGGATCGGTCCCGCTATGGCTTGGCTGAAAAAAGAACCATCTCTGAATGATGCAGAAATCGCTCGCAAGCCCGATGTAGATATTCATCCAAGCCAGATGACGCGAAGCGAGGAATGGCAAGCGATCCGGAGGGCAGCGGCCGGCGTCGCACGTTCACAGCTACCCAGGGGCACAAGATACCAAGGTGAGCTCGAAGCGATCGATCCCGACGATGGCTTGAACGCAATTGTGGACGACTAACGCAATTGCGAACGCAATTCTGAAAATCATAACCAGCTATTCTTACTGGACTTACGGCAAACCGACGGCAAACGCAGAGCAATTCGATCGGGCATTCCTGTATGCGATTCGTAACTCGTACGGGAGTGAGACCTATGCGAAAGATGACCGATCAACAACGTGCATTGTGGGCCGAGTTGATCAATCTGCTGGCAGATTACCTGCGTGCCGTTATCACAAATGCCCAAGATGAAGCTTGCCGAATCAAAACCGAATTGGCTGATCGGTGGGGCATAAAAGTCGATTGGAAAGGGGGTGAGCGATGAGCCTATCCCCTGTCGAAATCGAGCAACTAGCGGAGGTGCTGGCTGCGGATCTTGCGATTCGGCTGCAAAAGCAAGTTGATCCTGATGCATTGATGGATGTGCACGGTGCGGCCGAGTTTCTTGCTTGCAGCGTGCCAACGATTGAGCGGTTGACCAAGGGCGGTGATCTACCCAGCGTGAAGATCGGCCGGCTGCGTCGTTACCGTCGTGGCGATCTGATTGAGAAGTTGAAAGGGGGTGCCGATCATGGCGAATGACCGACAACCCCAATCGAGTTTGCACCCCGATTATACCATTGATTTTGACGCAATCCCAACGGACCTTACACAGCGTAAGCAGTGGGTCTTATGGCGCGAAGAAATCCGAAACGGCAAGCCCACTAAGGTGCCTTATCAGGGTGATGGCAAGACCGAAGCCAAATCGAATGATCCGACAACGTGGTCAACATTCGATGATGTGAAAACGACCTACGATCCAAAGCGCGATAGTGGGATTGGCTTCGTGTTCTCGAAAGACGATCCATTTTTCGGGGTCGATCTGGATTCTTGTATCAAGGTCGATGGGGAGCTGATGCCGTGGGCGGATGACGTGCGTCGATATCTTCCGACCTATGCTGAGGTAAGCCCATCAGGAACCGGATTAAAGTTGATCGGAATTGGGTCCCTGCCAACCAGCCAGACCGGCAAGACTTTCACAAAAGGTTTAGAGCCGGCCGATCCTAAGAAGCGGCCCGAGATTGCCATGTGGCAGCATGGACGTTACTTCGCGATCACTGGTAATGCGTGGGGCACAAGTACCATATACCAATGCCCGAGATTGCCGGAATTGTGGGGGCAACTATTCCCAGCCAAAAAAGCTGATCAGCCCAAGCCAAGCAACGGAAATTTAGAGCGATCAAGTGCATCGAACAATACTGACCGTGTTCGTTTAGCCGTAGCGGCCATGTGTCGGATGGATATGGTTGATGGCAACGATGGGAGTCGGAGATTGTATGCTGCGGCCTGTCGTGCTGTTGGTTGGGATTTAGCTGACCACGATGCGGTCACGGCAATTCAACAATATGGCGCAATCCATCCGTTTCCAAAACACTGGAGCGGCGTGGACATATTGCAGCGGATACGCGATGCAGAAACAGAAGCTGAGCGGGGGGCGGATCTGCGGGAGTACCACAATTGGCAAAAGCAAAAAGTTGCATCTGAATGCCCTCAGCCAGAGGCATGGAGCGAACCGCGAACGGTCGTGCGACCATCGGTGCCGGTGTTTCCTGTGGACGTGTTGCCAGATCCCTTGCGATCGTGGGTAACTGCGATGGCCGGAGCCTGCCAGGTGCCACTTGATCTGCCCGCGATGTTGGGGCTGGCTGCGTGTGCTGGTGCGTGTGCGAGGCGAGTGGAAGTTATCGCGGGGCGTGGGTGGCTTGAGCCAATCAATCTATATGTGGCTTGCCTACTCGATCCCGGCAATCGAAAGTCGGCTGTATTCCGATCCGCCATTGCGCCATTGCGAGCGATCGAACGCGAGTTGATCGAGGAAGCCGGCCCTACCATCGCCAGATTGCAAGCTGATCGACGGATGAAAGAAGCCGAGCAAAAAGAGGCCGAGAAAAAGGGGGCCAAGGGTTGCTCAGAGTCAGCCCATCGGGCCTGGGAATTGGCAGAAGAATTGGCGGTTGAACCGATGCCTGCCATGCCAAAATTGCTGGTCGATGATGCCACGGCGGAAGCGATCGAAATGCATCTTGTAAGCCAGGGCGGACGGCTGATAGTAGCCGGCTGCGAAGGTGGCTTGTTTGATGTGATGGCCGGTCGCTATTCGAAAGATGCGGGAAATCTCGACTGCTTTTTGAAAGGTCATGCAGGTGATGATCTGCGGGTGGATCGAGTGATAAGGGGATCTGTCGCGGTCGATCGATGTTGCTTGACGTTGGCTTATGCCGTTCAGCCGGAAGTTATTAGGGGCATGGCCCAACGACCATCGTTTCGTGGACGTGGCTTGATTGGCAGATTCTTGTACGCGATTCCCGAGACAACGTTGGGCCGACGCAAGATCAATCCCGAGCCGGTGAGCCCGACGATTGCGGCAGCATATGAGAGCGTCGTGCGTCGTCTAGCTGCGATCCCGGAGCATGATGAGCCAAACCTGATCGGTTTAAGCCAAGACGCACAAACGCTATTTGACGCATGGCAGGCGGAGGTCGAGAAGTGGCTTGCCGATGACGGGCGACTATCCGAGTTGCGTGATTGGGGTGGCAAATTGTGTGGGCTCACCGCGCGGCTGGCTGCGATCATGCATCTGATCAGCCAGGATCGATCTGAGCCGTGGCAAATGCCCATCAGCGGCCCGATCATGCAGTCTGCCATCGATATCGGCAGATGGGCAACGGATCATTCTGAGGCCGTTATAGCGATGATGACGGGCGTGTCCGGGCCCGTCGATGACGCAATTTATCTGCAACGATGGATAAGCGATTTAGGCAAGCGGGAATTCTCCAAGCGGGATGCCCATCAGCATGGCCGGAGCCGATTTGATAGCCGGCTGGATGCCCTCAATTGTGCGCTGGAGACCCTGATTGATCATGGGATCATCAGGGCTTTACCATCTGAGCAATCCGGCAATCGCGGAAGGCCGGCTAGCCCGAAATTCGAGATCAATCCGAAGTTTCGAATTGCAGAAAACCCTACTCAAAATACACAAAAAACAGCCAGCGACCGATCGTTGGGTATTTCTGAGTATTTTGAGGATGCCTCTTTGCAAAATGAAAACCGAGTGCAGGGAGTGATCTGATGGTGGCGAGACTATTGGCTGAGCTGCGGGCCAGCGGGGTGATGCTGTCGATCGGTCCCGGCGGTCGGCTGGCTTACGATGCCCCTGCGGGTGCGATCAATGATGAACTGATGGCCAGGATGCGGGCCCATCGTGATGAATTGCTGGCGACCATCGAATGCGTCGAGGAACGCGCTGCGATTGCCGAGCATGATGGCGGGATGATCCGATCGGAAGCTGAATCGATGGCATGGGCCGAGTGTCCGGGCGTGATCTGTCCCGGGTGCCGGTCCGGGACCCATATGATCGTCATCGATGGCGGCCTGTATTGTCAAAGTTGCCAGCGTGATGCGTGGCGATTCGATGGTGATGCAATCGTGCGTTGCGATTGGAGCCCGATGATCGAGATGGTAGAGTGTGAAGATCCACGACTAGGGCGACGGCCCGAAAATCAGTGTTCACCTACTGACCGTCGTGGTTTTGTTTCTTAGGTGAGATCGTGAGGTGAGCGATATGGCAAGCGTTACTCGACTGAGACGCGAAGGCCGGAACGGTTGGCGAGTCCGGTTCTATCTAAAAAAGCGTCGGCGTGAGATTTACTTGGCCGGCGTCTCGAAGAAAGTTGCCGATGCGGTGGGCCATCATTGTGATGAGTTGGCCGGAGCCGCGGCTGCGAACACAAAACCGGCCCCTGAGGCCATCGCATGGGCCAACGGAACCGACGGGAGCCTGCGAGATTCTCTTGTTGCCTGGGGGCTGGCTGATCCCATCAGCGAAAAGCTGACCAATGATCAAGGCAGATATCTCGGTCCTTTTTTGGACGCGTACATCAAGAGCCGATCGGATGTGAAGGCCACAACGATCACGAACTATCGACAATCCCGGCGTCTACTGGTCGAGTATTTTGGCGACCGGTACCCAATTCGATCAATTACCCCATCGGATGCGGAGCGATGGAAACGTTGGTTGCTCGCCAAAGAGATCCGAGCCAAGACGGATGATCGGCCGGCTGAGACGATGGCGGCTGCGACCGTGGCCAAGCATATCAAGCGAGCCAAGACAATGTTTGCTGATGCCGTGGCAGACCGTATCTTGTCGGCAAGCCCATTTGAGGCGGTGAAGGCCGGAGCGATGACCAATTCGCAGCGGCAGCAATTCATCGATCGAGCGACGATAAAGCGGGTGCTGGAAAAGTGCCCATCGATGGATTGGCAAGTTGTCTTTGCATTGTCGCGATACGGGGGGCTGCGTCCCTGCGAGATCGTATCACTACGTTGGATTGATGTGGATTGGGACAAAGGCCGGTTGGTAATCGATTCGCCCAAGACCGGCCTGCGGAGTTGCCCCATTTTTCCCGAGTTGCGTGAGATTCTGACCGATGCCCATGAGGCGGCCGAAGATGGTGCCGAATATTGTGCTGGTCGATATCGCAGAGCGGACGGCCTGAGTGCGATGGCGAGCAAGATCATTCGGCGTGCGGGCGTCCAGCCGTGGCCAAAGCCATTCAACAATCTGAGGGCCAGCCGGCGGACGGAATTACAAGAGAACTTCCCGAGCCATGTGATCGATTCGTGGCTGGGGCATTCAACGGAAGTTGCCGAAAAGCACTATCTGATGGTCCATGATGAGCATTGGACGCGGGCGATCGATTCTCGTCCCCCCACCCGTCCCCCCATCAATGATCAATCAGACTCCATTAGCTCCCATCACGAAACGAAAAAACCCAACAAAACCAAGGGTCTTGATGGGCTTAGATGGCTGCTAATGGCAACGAAAGTGACCCCTACGGGACTCGAACCCGTGTTGCCGCCGTGAAAGGGCGGTGTCCTAGACCGCTAGACGAAGGGGCCGTCTATGTCGTCGCGACTCATTGCTTCTCAGCTACGATCGACTCTCAAGAGAATAACATCGTGCTTAATAAAATCGCGAGCGATGAGCCACGTTTGTAACAGTGCAGGCAAAGGCGGTCAAGCCGCAATCCGCAAAGCCTTGTTCTTTGATCAGACTAAGCTTGGGCTGGACGCAAACGCTGAACAAACGAGCTGACTGCGGAGATAGGGAGCCGAAAAAGAGGAGCCCGACAGCGCACGAAAAAAGCCTATCTCAGCTGCGCTCCGCGAAGCGCTGCTGACATAGGCTTTTGAGCCCAGCCAGAAATCTTCCTAGATTCCGTCTTGTGGAGCAGCAGAGGCGTCGTCGGCCTGCTGACTACGCTGAATGGCGTCATAGACCTCGCGTCGGTGCACGGGTACTTCGCGAGGAGCTTCCACGCCCAATCTCACCTTGTCCCCACGGATCTCTACGACAACAATGGTGATGTCATTGTTGATGACGATACTCTCGTTCTTCTTGCGAGAAAGTACTAACATCGTACCCTTCCTTTGGTTAATTTGGCCCCCTGGCGGAATCTTCTGAGCAGATTCTCGGCGCTCGATTGGCGGGTTTCTAGGGTGTTCTGGCCAGTCTATCAACACGGGCCTACATGAACACTCTACGCACAATGAAGCCCGAGTCAAGAAATCAAGTCCCTTGGACCCCAGTTTTTGTTGTTTTTTTGCAACCGTTCGTTGGCTTAGACCACCCTTAGCCCCTATAACCCGCAGCGTTTGCCGACCAGTCGCGTGCCCACATCCCCAAGTTCCCAGCTCCCCGAAAACGCTTCAACGCTCCGGGAAGATGTCCCTTCATCCGCCAGCCCGGAGGCCAGCTCGAGGCAGGGTGGGTCGAGGCAGGGCGAGTGGCCCGGCTGGCTTACCTGGAGCTGTATCCTGGCAATTATCCTGCTGTGCGTGGCCAGCCCAGTGCCAGGAATCAACGAATCTCATTATTTGCCCAAGGCAAAACACGCCTTGGATTCGAGCTTCGCTCCGGGTGATCTTTTTTTAGAGTCCCACGATTCGCATCTCCTGGCCACCTATTCCGCTGGCATCTTGGCCCGCGGACTGCCGCTCCCGGTCGTCGCGTGGCTGGGCCGCCTGGCAGCCTGGGTTCTCATGGCAGTGGCCTGGATGCGTCTTACCCGCTGTCTATCCATTCCCGATTGGCTCAGCCCACTCACTTTGGCCAGTTGGTATTTTGCGATGCAGTACGGCAACTGGGCCGGTGAATGGGCCCTGGGTGGCTTTGAGGGCAAGTCGATCGCGTATCCCTGTGTATTGCTGGCCATCGGGGCCGCCATGCTGGACCGCTGGAACTCGAGTTGGCTTTGGTCTGGCTTGGCTGTTGCCTGGCATCCCTTGGTGGGCGGCTGGGCCGGTCTCAGCCTGGGATTGACTTGGCTCATCAAAGGCAACCTAGCCTGCTGGAAAAACCAAGTACCATGGTGGCTACTGGCGGCAGGGCTCGCATTGATTGGAATTCTTCCGGCTCTGGCCGGCATCGGCGGATCCGACCGAGACGGGAACCTTTCCGCCTCACAGATTCATGTCTACCTGAGACTCTCCCATCACCTGTGCCCACTGGCCTTTGCTCCGGCACGGCATTGGGCTGCGGTCGCCTCACTTTTGGCTTTCACGATATCGACTTTCTGGTGGCTTCACACCTATCGTCAGCAGCGGAATACCGACGGGTTCAGCAGCAGCCGTGCGGAGGGTCACCAAGTTCCGCTTGGTCGGCTGGGCATCCTGATCTGTGTGGCCGGGATCTCCGTTGTCTTCGCGCTCGTGGGATTAACCATTGACCTGCTTTTTTCACGCCCGGATGGCCCCATCCCGCAACCCTTATTGGCCTCCAAGCTGCTTAGATTTTATTGGTTTCGCTGGGCCGATGCGGCGGTGCCGCTTGCTTGGACACTTACCGTCTGGACACTCAGCACACGGATCCTTCTGCTCAAGCAGGTCAGGCCCTTGCCGATCCGCAACCCGGATACCTCGCTCGCGAGGCAGCCTGCAGCCGACATAGCACCGGAGAGCGGAGCTTTTGACCGTGCTTTTGCGTTGGCGGTGGCTAGTTTGGCGTCGCTGACAACAATTTCTTGCATCGGTCTGCAAATTCGAAAAGACTGGCGAGATAGTACACCGCCTGCGGATCGGCTGCTTGTGGGAACACATGGTGAGCTTCGGAAGATCAGCTGGGAGGGAACCGATTCCGACCGCTACACCGACTGGCTGGCAGTTTGCGATTGGATTCGCAACCACACACCAAGCGACTCACTGTGGCTAACACCTAAACACCAACAGACCTTTAAGTGGCACGCACAGCGTGCTGAAGTCGTTTGCTGGAAGGACGTGCCGCAAGATAGTCCGTCGGTGATCGAGTGGTATAAGCGAATCGTCCAACTCGAGCCGCCGCGCAATCGTCGAGGTCAAATCCGTGGATGGACCGATGAGGAATTGAATGAGCTCAGCCGCAAGTATGGCTTTGAATATGTTTTGGTGGATCGCACCTTTTACGCTCAGGAATCGCCCCCGCCCAAGCTGGAAATCCTGTACCCGACCGACGTGGACAATCGGAGCTTTGCCGTGTTTCGAATGTTGCCGCGTTAAGAACCTATCCGAAAACGATTACCCGTGTTGGCGTTAGCCGCGGTTCGCTTTGGTTTTCGGGTAGGTTCTAAGCTAATCAGTCCGCCAACGCATGCTGCGCTCAACGCAGAAACGCGTCGCCTGCCAAGACCTGGCCAGCCGCGATATAGGCAGCCGAATCCAGCCACCCTAGGATTCGCGATTCAGGATCGTTAGACTGAAGGTAGTTGTACTGGGCCTTAAAACCAAGTGCTTGGACATCGTTTCACGGCCTGGCGGATGCTTCCAATCCATCGCCTTTTTTCCAACTCGCGTACAACTCTTATCAACTATGCCAAATTACGTCGTCCGCTGTGGTGTTATGCGCACCCTTCACCTGATGCAAGCTCGCCAAGACTATCGTCGAGGCATGCGGGTGATTGCTCGAACGCCTCGCGGCCTTGAGGCCGGTGAAGTTTTGTGCGCCGCGGACGAGCGTGTCCAATCTCAAATGGAGTCCGCGGAAAGCTCTCCTCCAGGCGGCTCGATCCAGCGAGCCGTTACCGAAGAGGATGAAAACGAGCTAGCCCGTTTGGCGGCCCAATCCGTCGACGAGGCGGATCGTTGCTTTGACATCATACGCGAAATGGATTTGCCGATGGATCTCGTGGAAGTCGAGCGGATCTTCGGAGGCGAGCGACTGGTCGTATACTACCTTTCGGAAAACCGAGTCGACTTTCGCGAGTTGGTGAAACGCCTGGCCCACGAATTTCAGACGCGCATAGAAATGCGACAAATTGGCGTTCGCGATGAAGCAAAACTATTGGCGGACTACGGTGATTGCGGCAAGCCCGTTTGCTGCAATACGCATTTGGCCAAAATGCCCCCGGTCAGTATGAAAATGGCCAAACTACAAAAGGCCACGTTGGATCCAAACAAAATCTCCGGACGCTGCGGAAGACTAAAATGTTGCCTGCGATACGAGTATGATGTCTATGAGGAACATCGTAAGTCGCTACCTAAAATCGGAGCTGATATCGTAACCGAAAACGGCCGGGGAAGAGTCATCAATCAGGAATTGCTGTCGCGCCAATTGCTGGTTCAAATGGAAGATAACCGACGTATCATGATTCACGCGGATCAGGTATTGTCGGTGATCAAGCGCAACAATAAAAAACGCACGCGGTCAGACCAAACGTCAGAGACCGAGGGCGAGTAAAAATAATCGAGGCCGGTATCGTGTCCGAAAAAATCCATCCCATCGTCGAATTACTGCAGCAAGATCAACGCTACCACATCGAGGCATATCAATTTGTCCGTGAAGCGCTGGCATACGCTCAGGAAATCATGAAAATGCCCACTGCGGGCGAAAAGGGTGAGCATCACATCTCCGGTCAGCAATTGTGCGAAGCCATTCGACAATATGCCTTGGAGCAATTCGGCTTCATGGCCAAGACAGTTCTTAATAGCTGGGGCGTGTACAGCACAGCTGACTTTGGCGAAATCGTATACAACCTGATCCGTATCAAACACATGAAAAAATCTGACGCCGATCGGCGTGAAGACTTCGATAACGTCTACGATTTCGCCAACGCTTTTGACCCCGTCTTTGAACAGCCTAGCAGCAACGCAAGTTGAGATCGCCGTGACCAGCTACCAGCTAAAACACGTGTGGCGACTGTTGGATTCGTAGCAGCCCATGGATTCGCGCAGGTCATCAAATTGCCATTCAGAATTTTGGTGAGGGCAAGTCGGTGGCTGGCCATTCGTAACCAGCTTTCTTTGGGAGAAGCCCATCGCAGCGTCTAACCCCCAGCAATCGAAGCAACCATCCCCGATTCGAATCCATTGGAAAGTCATCTTTTGCTCGGCCGTGGTTTATGCCCTGTGGTTGGCGTGGCTGGGATACGCCGCATGGGTTAACGTCCAAGCCGGCAACCAGTAGATTTCCTTCAGTCGTTAAGGTAGCCGTAGATCGCAGCCGAACTCGGACTCTGCGACCAATCGAAAGCTCCGACAAGTCGGAGCACTCCACAAATCTCTTGGCTTAGTCCAGCAACTTGGAACGCAAGCTTTGCAAGAGGCCGGCAGCATGCTGAATCTCCTGCCGTTGCCGCTCAGGCTCCTGAGGAATCTCGCGTTCGATGGTTAATGGTCCGCGATAGCCTATTTCCTTCAAGGTGGTCAAATAGGCTTCGATATCCACTTGGCCTTCTCCTAGCGGCACTTCCTGCCCCCAACTTTCACCGGGCTGCTGACTCCACAAAGCGTCCTTGCAATGCACACTGCGGACCAATGTGCCCAACTGCTTGAGCGCATCAATTGGCTGGCCGGTACCGTAAAGAATCATGTTGGCCGGATCGAAATTGATGAACAGGTTTTCCCGCTGCGTGTCGGCAATGAACTTGAGCAGAGACTCCGCAGTCTCTTGCCCCGTTTCCAAATGCACCGCTTGATCGTTTTGCGATGCGTGATCGCACAGAATGCGGGTGACTTCAACCACTTCGCTGTACAAGGCTAGCGTCGTGTCGTGCGGCACAAACCCGAGATGCAAAGCGATCACGTCACAACCCAGGAGACGGGAGAAATCACTGATCTCCTTCATCTCTTGAAGACGTTCCGCCCGTGTGTCGGCAGGCACCAGGCCTACTGTTTTGCAAACAGTTGGAATATCCGCATAGCTTTCGCCTTCGAACCCGCCAAAGACGGCCGTCAGCTCAATTCCCATCTCTTCCAACTTCAGCAAAAACTGCTCCGCGTTCTCGGGCGTCCGCGTGCTGCGTTGCGGTGCGTGCAGCTGAATCGTGGGAATCTCCAACTCGTGGGCGACCTCTAATTTAACGCCCAGTCCAGCGTCAATACTGGTGAAAACTCCAATCGGCCAATCCGCCATGCCATTGCTCCCGTTGTACTCGTGCCAAAACTCATGTGTATCTAAGGATTGTTCGATCTACCACTGTCGCCTTTCGTTCCCGCGACGGGTGCGGACTAACGCTACTTTCGCGGAAGCGAAAGGCAACTATTCGACTTTCATTGATGGACCGTTACCAAGAACCTAGCCGAAAACCGAAAAGAACCGCGGCTAATCGTTTTCGGCCAACATCTAAGCTCCTCAGCAGCCGCTCCGCCTGACTGATGCTCCCGACTCATCCTCAAAAAAAATTTGCGGAAAGCCACGATTCCCAATAGCAAATCATCCTCGCCACGGAGGTCAAGGACTGTCTTCATAAGGCAAGAAATCTACCAGAGAATCCTGAATCGTGCAGAGCTCAAACCGATAGGTTAAGGCTATCCTTCCGATCGGGTACCCCCATCTTGCCCTGCAGTATCGCCTCGATCGTCCGCATCGTCAGCGGCCTCGCGACTCTGAACTTTCTCTGTCACCTGAGGAACCTGAGCGCCACTGTGGTCTTGCTGGCTGTTGGTCTCGGTCGAATCGTTCAAAACCGATTGACTGCCTGGAGCCTCGTTCTGCGTAACCACAGTGTTAGCCAACTGATCTGGGTTCCTATCCGCTGCAGGTGGATTAGCCTGATCGTTCACCGTGTTCGTTCTGGATTGGCTTTCATTGGCCGCAGCTGGATTCGCCGCGGACTGGTTTTCTACCTCGGGGGCATCTTGGCTGGTAGTAGTCCTCTTCGATTCGTAAAACTGCATCAAATCCGAAAACGAACGCAGCGGCTCCTCGCCCACCTTCATGGCATCCGAAATGGGCTTTTTGGGCTGTTTACTGGTGACAATGACGGGCTTAGAGCTGCGTCTTTCGTCCCGTCGGTCTTGGGAGCGTCCACCCCGTCCTCGGCCGCCCTGGCCTCGGCCTGCCGGTCCGCGACCACCCTGCCCGCGGCCTCCTTGGCCTCGATCTTGGGGGCCTCGATCACGTGAGCCGCCTCCGCGTTCTCTGGTCCTGGAATCTCGCTGGTCTGACCCGCGATCTTGATTTGACCTCGGCTTGCGCTCATGAGGTTCCGCTTGGCGATGCGGTCTGCTCTCCGCCTGCTGTCGTTGTTCGGGAGAAAGTGCCGTCAGGGCGACCCGATTTTTCTTCTCGTCGACGGATACCACCCAGACCAGCAGCAGATCACCGACCTGGACCACCTGATGTGGATCTTCCACGAAGCTGGAAGACAAGCGGCTGATATGAATTAAGCCGCTGCAATCAGGGGCAATTTCCACAAAGGCACCGAAATCAGCTACTCCAACCACCACGGCCCACAAGCACATATCCGGCTTGAGGTCACTCAATTTAGGCATCGAGGACATCATGGGAATCGGCGTATGATCCAGACGCGGGTCGTGAAATGGATCGCTTAAACACTTGGCAATCCACCGCAATTTTTCTCGACCAACCTGCCAGCCTCGAGCATGCTTTTCGATGTCGATGGTGGGCGTAGCGGTAGCGGCCGCTTGCCGCGCCTCCCACACCTGCTCCGGATATTCGGGGACAACCGCGTCTACAGCATCACTTTCGCTGACTTCCTGAGCAGTGAACTCGGATGCCTCCGCTGCAACGTTCTGCTCTGCACTCTCAAAATCGGGGCCTTGCACAGACGAGCTTTCATCATCCGCTGCTTGGTTGTCAAGTTCGGCCTCGGTCTGCAGCTCATCACCGCTGCTTTCAACAGGCTCCGCCGATTCGGTCGCACCATCGCCCTCGAGCGAGACCTGCTCTTCGGCACCGACTTCGCCAGCACCCGTTTCCGGTTCAGCAGCTGCTTCCGTATCGACCGAAGCCTCTGTCTCAGTCGCTGTGTCTGTCTCAAGGTCAGGCGGACTCGAGTCCGCGGATGAGATAGAATTGTCTGCAGTGGTTTCCGCCGACTCTGCGGTAGAAGTTGCTGGTTCCTCAAGCTGGCGTGGCCGCCAATTTTCCGGCGCATTGGCAGGCGTCTCCAACTCGCTGTTGGCAATCAGTCGTTCGGCCAGCCGATAGTCTTCGGGATGGATTAAGGTCGCGTCCAGTGCTTGCTCGCTGCCAAAGACGCGTAGAAAACCAATTGCCTGACGTGCGTCACGCTCCGTCCAGTCCGACAACTCTTCCAATAGCTGGGCTCGGCTCTTGAGTTGTCCCTGCGAAGCCAGCTGCACGATTCTCTGGGCTTGGGACTCACCTACTCCACTGACCGCTTGCAATCCGTCCACATTGGCATGCTGCGTATCGATTCCGCGCGAACCGATACAGTCGGCAATCGTCTCACGAATCAGCTTCTTGAGAGGCTCTTGTGGAAGCTCCCGCTGGTAGCTCCCCAACCGCAATCGATTGATGTCCACCTTGAGCAACTCTTCCATCGGATTCTGCAAGCAGCGTCCCACCCAGATCGCGGCCCGGTCACGGCGGTTAAAGGATGACAACTCTTTCAGTGCAATGCGTCCCGCTGCGTAGGCTTCGGCCCCGCCGCGATCCGCCATCGTCCATCTCAGGCCGCTTTCGGCGCTCTGTTGCATGAGCTCCCGGACCGACAGCACCAAAAAGCGCCGTGCCGGTCCGTTGGTCAGCGCTACGAGTGTTACTTTGAAGCGGTGAGCGATTTCACCCAAGCGAACAACATTCTGATTGACGATATCGGGTTGAGCTGAACTCGTTACCTCGTCGCGGTGCAATACCGTGCCCTGCGGATCCAAAACGACTACCGAACAAGCCTTCGGTCCGACCGTATCGACAACCATGATGGTGTGCCCGCGAACGGGTCTTCGCATCAGGCTCTGTCGCAGCTGGTCTGCCGCCGTTTGCAACAGTTTTTCCTGAGCCTCTTCCTCCAGAAATGCCAGCGCATCCGCCTCAACTTTGGGCTGCAGCAGTCCAGTGAAAGCCTCGGCCACTGTGGCGTTGAACCACTCCGCCATCGCATGCTTGTCAGACACGAAGGTGTCCCGCGCCAAGCCAATCAACGGCTCGGCCTCATAACGTAATGGCGTTTGTACAAGTTGACTTCGACGTCCCCGCCCCAACATCAGATGCTGATAGGCTGTCAGTTTCGAGACGTTGCGTTTGAGCGATTTCATGGGTTGCAACATGCCGGACAACCAACGTCTTCTGCGTTGGCGAGGCGTCATCTTGCTGGGCGACTTCTTTTCCTTTGCCACTGCCTTGGCAGTCGACTTCGATTTGGACTTTCCCTTGGCGGTCGAACTGCTGCCCTGTTCGGTCGACTTGGCCTCCGCCTCCGCCGACTTCGAATCGCTCTCCGGGCCTCCGGTCGAATCCGGCTGAGCTTCCACGGCTATCGCGTCCCCTCCCGGATTATCGCTCGAGGGAGTCACCGCAGCTTCTGGCTTGACCTCGGACGCATCGGGGGCAGCTGCCACCGCGTCATCAGCAACCTCTTCAGAAACGGTAGCGAGAGCCGGGGCAGAAGTCGAATTTTGGCCGGCGTCAAGCCCTTCGCTGACCGCAGGCTCTTTCACGCTTTCTGGCGGCGTTGCCGCAGCGTCGACAGGCGCGGTCGAAGCATCGGCTGCTTGTTCCGTCACTTGTTGCTGGGGCGACTGCTCGCCTTGAGCTGCTGACAATTCGGCGGAGTTGTCCTGTTCGGAATCTGCGCTCGATTTATCATCGTCGGCTGCAACATCCTCGCCTGCCTCATCGTCGGAGGCAGAGCTCTCGTTGTATTCAACTTGAATTTGAGCCTTCTTGAGCAGGTTTCTGCGG
>JANSWS010000463.1 GCA_024743355.1 bacterium | reverse complement strand
CTCATCTGAGCCTGTTCGGGGCTCATATAGACCGGAGTGCCCACCATTTGCCCGTAGGCGGTAAAAAGGGTGCGCTCGGTAAGTTGCTGGCTGATCGCTTTGGACACTCCAAAATCGATGACTTTCGCGACTGGCTTGTTGTCGTGAATGGTGACCATCACGTTAGACGGTTTGAGATCGCGGTGAATGATACCTTTCTGGTGGGCATGCTGGATCGCATGGCAGACCGAAATGAAGAGTTCGAGCCTTTGCCGAGTAGTCATCTTGTTTTCATCGCAGAACTGAACCAGCGGGATTCCCTTGACCAGTTCCATAACGAAATACGGGCGACCGGTGGCAGTCGCGCCAGCGTCGAAGACTTTCGCAATATTAGGGTGATCCATCAGAGCTAAAGCCTGACGTTCGGCTTCAAAGCGTCCGATCACTTCCTTGGTATCCATGCCCGGCTTGATGATCTTGAGTGCCACCTTTCGTCGCACCGGCCTGACCTGTTCTGCCAAGTAGACCACGCCAAAACCGCCTTCACCAATCTTTTGCAAGAGCTTGTAAGGGCCGATCGTGTCACCGGGCTTTTCCGTGAGCATGGGGATGTCGCTCGTCGCATCGATTCCCGGTGGTGGGCTTTCGAAAAAGCTATCACCTGCGGCATCAACTTTCAGCATGTCTTTGATGCGCTCGCGAAGTTCGACGTTGTCCCCGCATGCCTGTTGGAGGTAATCAGCCTGAGCAGCGTAGTCGCTGATTCGCCTAGCTACATCGAAGATCGACTCTTCGTCCACCTGGAACGCGGCCATGGTGTTTTCTCCTGGATGTTTTCAATTATTCCTGCGTGTCTCACCCCTCAATGCGAGATTCTCAGGCGAATCACCTACGGCCTGCGACAAATTCTTTGAAAATTCTCTGAAGAGCAGGCCGTCACTCAGGTTCCATCTCGGTTCGCAGCCAAGCCTTGGCAAAGGCCCAGTACTTGTCGGCCGTGGAAGGGGCGATCCCAAGCACAGCGGCCGCTTGAGGAATGGTCAGCCCGGCAAAGTAGCGGAGTTTTACCAATTCGGATTTCGTTTGATCAATTTCCTCCAAACGCTCAAGAGCTTCATCGAGCGCTAGCAGATCATCCGTCCTTTGTTCGGAGTGCAACAATGCCACGTCAATATCAGCTTCTTTAAAATCGCCCCCACGTTTGGCCGTTTTCTTGGAGCGTGCGCGATCGACCAGAATTCGTCGCATGGCCTCGGCAGCGGCGGAGAAGAAGTGCCCACGTCCATCCCATTGTTTGTTCGATCCTCCCTCGACCAACCGTACATAGGCATCGTGCACCAGTGCGGTCGCCTGCAGCGTCTGGCCAGGCTTTTCATTCGCAAGCTTGGCAGTCGCCAGCTTGCGGAGTTCATCGTAGACCAATGGAAGCAGCTGCTCCGCCGCACTTGAGTCACCATCTTCAATCTTTGAGAGTATTTGAGTAATGTCGTTCATGATTTGGACTCTCGTCAATTCTGGCTCTGTGTCCCAGAGTATATCTTTGAATCCAGAGTGATGGTAAAAGCCTGGAGAGCGGAGTTCTCATCCTGATCGCCCATTCGAGCATTCACACGAGGCGAGATTCGCCGCCATTGAACTCTTGCGATTTTGTCCCGAGTGTGTTCGCCAGCTGCAAGCGGCGGGTTTATTGAGCCGCCTCAGGCAGATGTGATCGAAGCAAGTCGCTCGCTTTGCGATTTGTGTTGCCGCGAACAAGACTCGTAAATCAGGCCTTGGAGCCGGTTTTCCGCCACTGATCGAAAGGCATAAAATGGCCCAAGGTGGTGCTCTGCGGCATTAGGCATTTTGCGAGCACGCATTGCTTGCGCGAATCACCGCAAGACGGACCACGCGCTGATCAGTCGATCATCAGTGCCTCGGAGTGCTCGGACACACTCAGCAGTCGCGGAATGCCACAAGCTGAGTTCCTTCTCGCCAATCGTAGCTGAGCAGTAGTGCGTCTCTTCGTGCGAAGTGGCGCATGATGTTGTGGTACAAAGTGTGTTCGTCAGGCCAAGGATACGCATAAACCAAGTCAAAGTCCCGAAGTTCCATATCCAGTTTGTCGTAGGCCGATGGCGCGTCGATAATCGTTCGATTCGCTTCATCTCCTTCCGCCGGATTCCACTCAAAGTCGTCCGGGATAAAACTTCCCTGTACAAATCGTGCTGTGGGGCCGTATGACCTAGCGAGAGTCTCGGAATACTCTACAAGCCGTGGTTCCGCTTCAATGCCGTACGCCTCGAACCCCATCCGGCTGGCCATGATCGCGGTGACCCCGAGCCCTGAGCCCCATTCGAGGACTGTCAAAACACGGCCACGTAGCCGAGCTAGTGATTTGCATACGGCCAAGTAGTCTGCGCTAACGTACCCGTGAAACGCTGGCGTATGTTGATGCCGTTCCCAGAGATCACTTGCCGCATCCCACAGTTCGGCAAATTCAGAAATCAGCGTTTCGTCAGAGTCGAACAATGAATCACATTCGGCACCGAGATTCTGACTCACTGGAATGCTTCCCTAAGTGTACCTATGAGCTGGCGACCGAAGCGATCACCGAGCCGCAGGAGTTATCTTAATTTCAAACACGCGGATCCTGCTCGCGTGCATCGACAGTTTAGTCATTAGCGGTCACTTGGACAGCACTGATGGATCTTGAGCTGCGAGCCGTCCCGGGCAGCGGGTGTCAAGCCGCGAAGGTGGTTTTGTTGGTGCTGTCGGATGCATCGACTCCGTGCAGCGTTGGTGGTTCAGCCAGGATGTTTGAAGGTGCGGTGGTTGTTTCCGCCGCTAGCGCAAACTGCGCCGAACTTGCCGGCGCTCGCGCGTCTGTCCGCCAACGTGGAGAAAGCTGCAGCGAAGCAAATCAGTGGGAAACCGAGCCTTGGGGCCGGTTCTCTGACGCTGAAGGCCCTTTTAAAAAATCAAGGGAATTCTCGCTGCCATTGAACATTTGGGCTAGCGGCGGAATCAGGGCTTCGTTTTATCCATTTTTGGCCAAATTCCCGTAAGTTCCGTTTCTCCACGCTGAGTCCCATACGGCGTGTACGAAGCACATTGCACCGAACACCCGTGGTCATAGCCACCGACGCAGGCTGCGCCGACGGGTAAAGCGCTTTCAGATGGATCACGCGTGGCGAGTTCCAGCAAGCTTTGGCGAATGAAAAGCCCACAATCGGTATACTTTTCGTGCTGCCCGTGAGTTTCCCGAATTTGTAGTGGACGCAACGCGACTCAGCGCAAGTATCCCTAGTATGAGCAGTGCTATTAGCAATTCGACAGACGACTTGGATGATCTGATTGAGCGAGCCCTAGTCGGGGACAAGCAGGCGTTGGCGGCCCTTTTCGGCCATTATCGTCGCCGCTTGCGTCAAATGGTGCGTCTGCGACTCGATCGACGCCTGCAGGGCCGCGTGGATCCGTCGGACGTGCTTCAAGAAGCCTATTTGGATATCGTTCAGCAATTGCCCGCCTACGCCAAACAGCAGGGTGAGATGTCGTTCTTCCTGTGGCTGCGGCTGGTCACTGGCCAACGCATGATGCGGGTGCATCGGGAGCACCTGGGAACGCAGATGCGGAACGCGGGTCGCGACGTCTCGCTGCATCACGGGGCTCTTCCTCGAGCGACCTCAGTCTCGTTGGCCGCACAGTTGATGGGACGTTTTACGTCTGCCAGCCAGTCGGCCATGCGAGCTGAAATGCAAGTCAAGCTGCAGGAGGCCATCAACAGCATGGAGGAGCTGGATAGAGAGATCATCGCCCTGAGGCATTTTGAAGAGCTTTCCAACAAAGAGTCCGCAGAGTTACTGGGGCTATCGAAGTCTGCTGCCAGCAATCGCTATGTGCGTGCGCTGGCGCGATTGCAGAGTGTGCTTCAAAGTCTGCCTGGTTTTATGGATCAAGCAACGTAGTCCTCACGCTCCGCGTGAGGGAACCTAACTCGAACGGGAGTCTTGCTTCGAGAACTGACTGCAAAGCGACTCCGATCAGAAAACAGATTCGTTGAAATTCGTCCTGGCTGGATTGTTGTCACGTCGGGCCACATCTCGCGGAGCGAAATGGCTACTTTAAAGATCGAATAGTTCCCTAAAGAAGATTGCCATGCGTAGCAACGAACTCATCAGTTCTGACGAACCCATAGTCGAACGCATTGCCGAAGAGATTCTGGAACGTCAGCGGGCGGGTGAGCGTCCGACAGTGGAGCAGTATTGCCGGCGATACCCGGAGCATGCCGAAGATTTGCGATCGTTCTTGCCGGCGTTGATGGTCGTCGAGGGCCTGAAGCCGAACTCGAAAGATGCTAGTGGCAGCTTCGGTGGCGAATTTGAAATCGAAGGCAAGCGACGCGAGTTTATTGGCGACTACCGCATTCTACGTGAACTCGGCCGCGGCGGCATGGGAGTGGTCTACGAGGCCGAACAGCAATCGCTGGGCCGACACGTGGCCTTGAAGGTCTTGCTCCGCAGCGTGGCTGGCGACGCCCGGGCGGCTAAGCGTTTTGAAAGCGAAGCCAAGGCGGCCGCGCGGATGCACCATACCAACATCGTGCCGGTGTTCGATGTGGGCTCGGACGACCAGCATCTGTTCTACGCCATGCAGTTGATCCAGGGCCAAGCTATCGATCTGGTCATCGACGATCTGAAACAACTGCGGAATTTACGTGGCAGCAGTGTTTCAGCTAACGCGGCATCCAAGCCCAGGGAAAAGAGTATCGCTCGGTCGCTGGTTGCCGGACAGTTTCATCAAGACCAATTGTTGGAGCCGAAGCAAGACTCGTCACCAGCTGACACGGATTGGACGCGGAAAGGGGGCGACGTTGCCGAAACGCTGGACGCGCAGTCGACTTCCACACACTCTGCCGTATTGCCGGGACAGCGGGACATGTCATCCGCCGAGGACAATCGACGGGCGTATTTTCTGAGCGTGGCTAGAATTGGACATCAGACCGCTGAGGCTTTGGCTTACGCTCATGCCCGGGGTATCATCCACCGTGACATTAAGCCATCGAACTTGTTGCTGGACGGTAACGGCATCGTGTGGATTACTGACTTTGGCCTGGCCAAGACCGGTGATCATGGCATGACGCATACCGGCGACATCCTCGGGACGATCCGCTACATGTCACTGGAGCGTTTTAAAGGGCAATGCGATGTGCGAGCCGATGTGTACTCGCTGGGGCTAACGCTGTACGAGCTGCTAACGCTACAGCCGGCGTTTGCGGCCGCGGATCAACTGAAGCTGATCGATAAGATCGTCAAGAGTGAGCCGCTGGCACCACGCTCGCTGGACGCCAGCGTACCGCGCGATCTGGAGACCATCGTCCTCAAATGTATCGACAAGGATGTTCGACGCCGTTACCAATCTGCCGATGAATTGAGCGAGGACTTGGATCGCTTCATCCATGACGAACCTGTTATGGCTCGACGGATATCTCTGACGGAGCGCATAGCCCGCTGGAGTCGTCGCAACAAAGCGATGGCTGCTACGCTGGCAGTGGCGGCGACACTCCTGCTGATCATCAATATCTCCGGCCCGTTGGTCACCTGGCGGATGGCGAAGCTCAAAAGCGAAGCAATTCAAGCAGAGAAGGCCGCGACCTTCGAAGCTGTGAGGACCAAGGATGCTCTCTATAAAGCCAATATGAATCTGGGCGCTCAATACACGCTTGTACCCGGTGCCGTGGGTGGGATAACGGATTTGACGGATCCTTGGAATCCTGGGCCAGGAGAACGCGATCGCCGTGGTTGGGAATGGTTTTATCTGCGGTCTCG
>JANSWS010000637.1 GCA_024743355.1 bacterium | reverse complement strand
GGGCGGCGGGGGCGGAGGCGTTCCCAATAGGGTCTCCAAGATCCATTTGCCTCTCAGCACCGGGCTAGTTCGATGCGGATAAGAGGAAACAGCCAAGACTGCCGACATCCCTAGCAAGCCGCCTCGCGGGCTGTCATCCGGCAACTCGGTCCGTCGCGGCTGCTCTCGAAAATCGCCTTTCAGTCCATAATGGCGAGCCAGACGCCGATGCACAAAGGTGTAATCTGCATCGAGCAATTCCAACAGTGAGCGATTTTGGCTGAGTATGTAGTCAAGAAAGAATACAGGCTCGTACTTCATGCCGCCTGCTAGTTCCGAATCAAACTCACCCACCGATGAATCGGGAACGAACGTACTCCCGAGTTCTCGAGTCCCCAGCCATTGTTCCACGAAATTCTCCACAAAATACTGCAGGCGATCGTCTCTTCGACGACGGCCCCACTGACGCTTGTCATCTTCCGGCGGCTGTCCTCCACCCAGCATCCTCTGAACTTCGCCCTCGAGTACTTCATCATCGCTCAACTTTCCCTGTTGAGCCAGCTCGAAAAGGCGCTCATCGGGCATGCTGTTCCAAAGAAAATACGAAAGTCGCGATGCCAGTTCGTACTCGCCGAGCGGCACCGGTTCCTGATTCTGATTCGGCATCTCGACCAGGAACAAAAATTGCGGTGAGATCAAGATCGCTTCCATAGTCAGCTGCATCGCCTCGCGATAATCCGAATCACTTCCATACAATTCCTGGAAGAGTGTCAAGTAGTTGGCGAGCTCCTCGGGCTCGGCAGGCCGCCGAAAAGCCCGCGGCAAGAACCCGACCAATACCTCTCGGGCAGCCGCCTCTGCTGAGATCTCTTGGGTGGGCTCGGCGATCAGAAGCTGACTCACCGATCGTGTATCGGCGAAGGCATATCGCAGAGCGTTGCGAGCCGCATCCAAATATTTCTCGGCATGAATCGGGGAAATGAAGAGAGTCTCCGCCGCGTTGTCAAAGCCTTCCCCCCCCCGCTCCATCGTCTGGCAGTCCTTCCGCGGCATTGATCTGGATTTCCAACAAATCGCGGATTGTCCCTGCGTACTCGCTGCGGTTCATCCGCCGCAAACGGGCCGGCGCGGGACGGATTCCTAGACCGCACACGACCCGGTGCAGTTCTTGGCCGACCCAATCCACGAACTCCATTCGCGCCGCAAACTCGGGTTGATCGCTACCCTCAGGCGGCATGCCAGAATCCTTAACCCGCCGCGCCATGTTCTGCCAGAGTTCGGCGTAATCCTTCAAGACCGATTCCTGCTCCAACTGCGGAACGCTAAAGGAACTCAGATCAATCCCCGCCTCGCCGTCGGTTCCGGCATGGCAGTCGATGCAATACCGCTGGATAAATTCAGCTGCTTGCTTCGCGCCAAACGCTTCAGCTTCAGCTTGCCCAAGCACTCTGCTTGCGCAACAAGAAATGCTCAGCAAAAAAACGCTTGCGGTTACAGCGGTTGAGCGCATGGCGAGAGATGAAATGTAGGAGGGAAATGACGACACTTCGCGGGGGCATGAGTCTGCTCAAACTCAACTTGGCCAGCGTTATGCTCTGTGCAGATTCAAATCTGGAGATTGCGCAGTTAGCCAGAAGGCGCTCGCGTCGGGGGCAATTAATGGTCGCGGGTGTGCTAATGTTCTGCGGCTGATCCCAGTCATCAATATTGACAGAACCTATTGACAGAACAGTATGTGCTTTCCAACTCTCGAAACTCAGACTCCACCAACACAGCGTCGAAGGAGTCCAGCGAGTAGGGTCAAGCTGATCGGATTCTCCGGGAGGTACAATCCTCATGGTAGCCATTGCTCCCAGGTTCCATCAAGTACAAATCGATAACGCCCACCTTTCCGCGCCTGTTTGGCACACCGTGACGCCTGAAAATAAGCCCTTCCTTCGCTTAGCACATGGTACGATACCTACGGCAGCGCGAAGGTTAAGGTGGCAAGATCGCACCCCCGATTCCGTCACTGCCACTGCACGGCAGCAGCTTAATGTTGTCCCCATGAGCTTCAAACGAGTGCAATTGGCACCCGACGAGCTTCCCACCGAATTGGCGGAATCCCGCCGAGTCTTAAAATCGCGCGGTAGTCTAGGCTTGGTCGGCATGGCCACTTTGAAGATGGCGATGATGAAAGGTTGCTGGAGCAGATCTTGATCTGGACCGAGCAGCAAACGTTCGGTCAGCCTGTGGACCATCAGTAGTCGCGTCCTGCAGATACGACCCAGCCGTGGATCGCACTTATGGAGTGCGACTAGGCTGCACATAGAACTATTCGAAATGCAATCGCTTTCCGAAGCGGGCCCGGAATTGTCCGAAATCGGAAATGCCGACGGCGCCGTTTTCTTCGTAGTCGAATAGCTCGTTGAAGGCGTCGTCATCTTCCAGCTTACCGAAGGTGGCTCGGAACTGACCGAACTCAGCGATGCCCACGACACGATCGCCATTGGAGTCACCGAAGTAGCGATAGAAGACATCCACCTCCGCATCGCCAAAGACGCTGCTGCCTCCAGCCTGACCATCCTTGTCCGCATCGAGTCGTGTGCCAAAGCGATTGGTGATCAGCTCGCCGTTGATCCGCAGTTCATAATTGCCGTCCAGCAGTGAGCTGCCAGGAATTGATGGCGTCGTCGTCAAACTACCACGGAAGGTCAGGATGGCCAGCGTACCGCCATTCGATTCCTGCGTGGAAATTTCCACCTCCACCTGCTGTGCTGGCGTGGTGCCCCGAGCTCGACGCCATACTTCAAGGCCTCCTGCCTGGATATCGACTAGGCCATCGAATTCGACCGTCAATGAATCAACCATGG
>JANSWS010000407.1 GCA_024743355.1 bacterium | reverse complement strand
TGTCTGCTGGCCTTCCATTTCTGCGGATTCGATGACGGGGGCATCTTCATTGATACCGTAATAACTCGCATTGGGATCAAAGCCATCGCGTGCGGCTACGACTTCGTGAGAAACAACCAGCACAGTCTTACCAGCGGTTACGCGATCACCATCGACAAGACGTGAGTTATGAATAGGTACTCCATTGACCCGCGTACCGTTGGTGCTGTTCAAATCGGTGACGGTTACCTGCCCGTCGAAGGCAGTCACTCGACAATGCTTAGACGACAGCAGCTTGTCCTGATCAAGCACCAGATCGGCCACCGCTGAACGCCCCAGGATAACTTCCTGGTTGGCGAGCCAGAATGTCAATCCCGCATGGGGTCCCGAAACTGCCTTGAAGATGACCTTATGCATGCTCGCTGCCTACGTGGCGGCTATTTGACACCTTCTTCGAGCTTCCAGCTGTACTCCACCTTGCCTGCGGATTTATTGTCTTTGCCCAACTTATCGTAGGTCACTTTGATCTCTTCGTAATTGAATGAGATGTGCTCAATAGGCAAGTCGTCATCCGACATGGTAGCTTCGATACTGTATTTGGTTACGCGAGCGTTTGTCAGTTCCCATTGCAAGTAGGGCACACGCTTACCGCCCTCGCTGGATGTGCACAGATCGATTTTTACCGTCGCGAATTGCACTCCGTCCGCAATTGCTTCTTGGAGTTTGGGAGTGCAAGCGTCTACTTCTTTAATGCAGACGATGTCTCCGAATCTCACCGAGCTACGATGCCGCGTCGAACCGGACGCTCCCTGAGCCATCGGTCGTACGATAAAGCTGCCAACTGAAAGCAGCCCGCCCCAATTCTTATGCCCCTCATCCGTGGATTCTCCCTGGATGTCTCCGACTTTTAGATAACCGGCCATTTGCAAGCTACCCCGGGACAGACCTGTGGGATTGGAATTGAGTCAAACACAAAACAGCGTCGAATACATACCGACAGCGGAGCCGAGAGGGATCTGAAATGCAAGCTGATTTAGCCGCCATCCGCAGGGCGACTGATGCAGACCAAGCACACAGCCTTTAACTCGGAAAGTCCCTCAGGATCGGAGCGACTGGGCGCTCCGATCCAATTCCAACGATTTGGACCCGAGTGACGGCATCGCCTGAGGCTGTTGGAGGGAGATCTACTTGACGCCTTCTTCGATCTTCCAAGTGTACTCCACTTTACCTTGCGACTTATTGTCCTTACCCAGCTTGTCGTAGGTCACCTTGATTTCCTCGAAGTTGAGCGAAATTTGCTCAGTAGGAACCATTGAGCCGTCGGTCGATCCGCTCACGCTGTAGCTGCTCACACGTGCCTGCTTCAGTTCCCAAATCAGGTAGGGGATACGCTTGCCCCCTTCGCTGGATGTGGTCAGGTCAATGTTCACCTTTGGAAAACAGGTACCATCCGCAATGGCCTCTTGCAACTTCGGCGTAGAAGCATCGACCTCTTTGACGCAAACCACGTCGCCGAAAGTCGCACTGGAACGATGCCTAGTTGACCCAGAAGCACCTGCACTCATGGGACGCGTGATGTTGTTGCTGACGGAAAGCAGATTGATCCACTCCTTGTGTCCATCATCGTTCGATTCACCCTTGATATCGCCAATTTTGAGATAACCAGCCATTTTTCTGCTCCTAAAGAATCGCGAAGTTTATTGTCACCCGAACTGCTATGGTTATCGTGGGTTGCTGGGGGTTGTTGCGTCAGATTTGGAATTTTTTGGCCAAAATCCAGGGCCTGCATCATGCGTGGTCGCCACCCGCCGGGGCTTACGTAGCTGGGCCGTCAATTCGCGGGTGAGGGCCGCCATTTGGCCCCCGAGCTTCGACGCTGGGGCTTCAGATTTCGGAAGCCCGCAACCAGGAACGCAGATTTGGCTGCGTGGCCGGGAAGTCAGGCGGCCTGCTTCATCCCTATCTGAACGTCCCATAAGGATCTCGGCACACCTCGTCGGTGCATCTACTTCATTCCGCTGTGGAGGAACCTAGGGATTCCCTAACCTATCGCGGCGAAAGGACGGACTTCGGGTGAGTTTCAAACAAAACTCCCCAAACCGAAAAAATTCCGACTATCGCAAAACATCAAACGCGGATAAGCTCTGCAGCTACGAACGGCGAGTTGCCTGAGCTTATGTCTGGCGGCACACCCTTAGAAGTGCCGCTTATCGTCGCCTCCCGCGGGATGCGATGTCTTCCAGTCCACTGTACCAGTGTGCAAAAGACGAAAGTTCTTCGACTACGCACAACACTACTTTTTTGCTCGCCTCAGACGCTATGCGTCGGGTCAGCATTCTCCGGGCAGCCATCAACCGTTGGGGTTGAGGACGGGCGAGATTTCCCAGGAAAACGAACGACCTTCGTTCATTCACTGCGGAAATGCTTTAAGCGTCCAAGCATTGGTTGCGGGGCGAATGCGTGAGCGGTACAGGAAACTTTGCAATGTCACATGAATTTGGGGCAGACGCCCAGAGTACGTTTGAATCTCAAGACAACCCCAGCATCTTGGACCGTCCGGAAAGTGCATGGACAAAGTCCAAGCAAGAGCAATTCGTGGACCCGAACGCACAATCGCCCATTGGGAACGAGCCTCAGGATCTGTTGGAAGCCGCTTTGCAGGACAAGGCGGATGCCGGAAAGACGACCGACCTGTTCAGCGATTTTTCTCTCAGCCGAGAAGTTCTATTGGCGGTCCAGGAAACCGGCTATGTGCACCCGACCGCGGTCCAGAAGAAAATCATTCCCTTGATCTTGAACGGGTCTGATGTCCTGGCACAGTCGCAAACAGGAACGGGTAAAACTGCGGCCTTTGCACTGCCCTTGCTTTCCGGCATTACCGGAAAGCCTGCAAAGCCGAAGATCTTAGTCCTGGCTCCGACCCGCGAACTCGCCATGCAGGTGGCGGATTCGTTCGCCGTTTACGGTGGCCACATGCCGAATCTGCGCGTCCTGGCCATCTACGGAGGCGCGGATTATGAACCTCAGCTCAGAGCACTGCGACGTGGGGTTCACGTCGTAGTCGGCACTCCGGGCCGGGTCATGGATCATCTGAAAAGAGGCACCTTGCAGCTGGATGACCTGACCACCGTGGTCTTGGATGAAGCCGATGAAATGCTCAATCTGGGCTTCATTGAGGATGTAGAGTGGATCCTGCAGCAGACTCCGGCCAACAAGCAAACGGCATTGTTTTCCGCCACTATGCCGGAGCCCATTCGTCGAATTGCCGACCAATATCTTTCCAATCCGGAAACAATCACCATTCGGAAAAAGACGCTGACTGCGGATACGATCGAACAACGCTGCATTTTTGTTCAGGAAAAGAACAAGCGTGAATTACTTGCCCGTGTTCTCGAAATGGAAGAAACCGATGGCGTCATCGTTTTCACCAAAACCAAAGACTCGACGATCACCGTTGCGGATCATCTGATGACACTAGGGCTGAAGGCGGCAGCACTGAACGGAGACCTGCCCCAAGCCCGGCGACAAAAGACCGTGGATCAATTGAAAGCCGGGCGGCTCGATATCCTGGTTGCCACCGACGTGGCAGCCCGAGGTCTGGACGTTCAGCGTATCAGTCATGTGGTCAACTTTGATCTCCCCCACGATGCCGATTCCTATGTCCATCGAATTGGCAGAACCGGGCGGGCTGGGCGGGCGGGCATCGCCTACATATTCCTGACGCCTCAGCAGCGTGGAAAGCTCCGGCTGATCGAGAAAGCCACCAAACAAAGCATCCTGATCCTGGATCCGCCCTCCAAAGAAGAGTTGAATGCGGCTCGCATTCGCGAGTTCAAGCAGAAAATCACGGGGGTTGCCGAATACCCGGAACTGTCACTCTACAAAAAGATTATTGCCGACCACATCGCCGAGTCAGGAAGTTCGCTAGAAGAGGTCGCTGCAGTCCTGGCACATTTATCTCGAGACGGTCGTCCGCTACTGGTGCATGATCTACCGCCCTTATACGAGGACCGACGCGAGAGCTCCAAGCGCTCACGGGAAAGAAATGGTGATCCAGCATCCGGGCGGCGCGGCAGCAGTCAACCTCGAGGCGGCATGGCTCGCTACTGGGTTGGTGTGGGACATGCCGACGGAGTGCGTCCGAAGAACCTGGTTGGTGCCATCGCCAACGAAGTTGGTATACCGGGCTCGGATATCGGACCCATCAATATCTCCAATAATTTTTCCACCGTCGACCTGCCTAAGCACCTGCCCCAGGACGTGCTCCAAATGCTGCACCGAACCTGGGTGGCCGGCAAACAATTGCGGATACGCCCCTTCCGTGAAGATCATTCGGCATCCGCCGATCGATCCGATGCGATGCGAGGAAATCCGCGTAATTCGAAATTTGCCCAAAAATCCGGATACAGGAAATCCTTCCCTAAGAATGGCAAACCAACTGGCTTCAAAGCTGCCTCAAAGGCGCGGTCGACTGCTGGCCCCGTGGGAGGGAAACCCAAATCCAAGAAACAACGCTCGCGAACTTGAGCAGCAAATGCGCACCCTTCGAGAGCGAGCGGCGGATGGATTCTTACCCGTAGCCACGCTCGCCAGAGCGTAGTAGACGTTCGTCCACCGTCTGGCGACGGTGGCTACGATTGGTAGACGACTACGCCGACATCCTGCCGATCCATCGGCATCGTCGAATTGGCAGCGCATCGAACTCGATTCACGCAATGTGAGCGTTTCGTTAATTTATTCGCTGCCCCCCTTTTCGATACAAGCCTCCCAGCTACCCTATTGTGACATCATTAGGTTTGATCATCTTAGGGGAGTTCATCGTGAGAGTTTCAGTTGTCTCGCCAGCCATCGCGTTGCTGGTCTTTACCTGCAGTCTTGCCCAAGCCGCCATCGTTACCAAGGAATCATCAAATTCCGGCGGCATTCATACCGACGGCGACCGCGGTGACGGCCAGTATTCCGAGTTTTATGCGTCCGGCAACGACGACGCGTTTGCAGAATTCGGTGTGCTGGGATTCACTTTCACCCCAGCCGACTTTGGGCTGGCAGTGCTTACTGAGGCAGACATTCAGTCGATTCAACTCTCGTTGACCGTCAACGATCGTGGTTTTTCAGACGGCAATGCGATTGAGCTCTTCTTCACCCCGGACACATTCGCCAGCTTGGGTAACGGAACGGGCTATACCAATTTGACTTATGACGCCACGCTGACAAACGGCATCAACACTTCGCAATTCACGACAACTCCCATTTCGCTGGGTGTCTACGCGATCCCGGAAATGGCTGGACGACCGGGTGGTGAAGTGGATGTCATCGATGTCAACTTCAGTGGCGCAGCTCTGACCAGTCTGGTAAACTCGATCAATGCCGGTACTGATTTCCAGATTCTTGCCGGTGCAACGGATGCTTCGCACGACCTTACCTACTCAGGATTTGGCAATACCTTCGACCCCGGAAATCCGACGCTTTCAATCAATGCTGTTCCCGAGCCAGGTGGACTCATGTTGCTGACAATGCTGGGAACCGTGGCTTTACGCACGCGTTCACGACGTCGCTAATTGCAGCGTCAAAGACAAATTGCTACGCGAAAAAAAGCGAAGGGTTAGCATTGCTGACGCTTCGCTTTTTGCATGCTAGCCCGAATATTTCTTGCAGGCCATCAACGGCGGTCACCGCCTCGACAACCTCAGCCGCTTTTTGCGTTCGCCGCGGTTCTCTTGTTAGATTCCACCGTCTGGCGACGGTAGCTACGCTCGCCAGAGCATGGGTGCGGCATACCCTGAGCGCAAATTGCTCGTCCGGCTAATTTCCACCGTCTGGCGACGGTAGCTACGCTCGCGAAAGCGTGGTTGCACAGGCCCAGAGCGCAAATTTCAATTCCAGCTATTTCCGTCTGGCGACGGTAGCTACGCTCGCCAGAGCGTGGGTGCGTCACACCCAGAGCGCAAATTGCTCCTCCAGCTATTTCCATCGTCTGGCGACGGTAACTACTCAATATCGCAGAATCGCCGCCATGGATTCCACCAACGTCTCCTCAGCTTGGATTCGGTAAATTTCTCCACCGTTACGAAGCGTATGGACGGCAGCCAGATTGACCAGATCCATGGCGTCTTCTCCGTCTGCGGGCTGCATTCCCATGGTTTCGGCGTCCACGCTGCCCAGTAACTTTGCGTCATCTCGATAGAGCAGGCATTTGATGCGTCCCTGCAAAGCGGCAGCAACGATTTGAGAAGAATCCGTTGTGAAGTGGCCCGCCGAATCCGCATCTGAGCATTGCTGTGACAATTCGCTCTGCAACTGTGACAGGTAGTCTCTCATACCGGCCTGGACACGCTCGGCCAATCCGTTGCGATCCAGCCCGTCAGGGCTCACATGCACACGCAGGGTTGGTTCCACGTCGCAAACTGATTCGAATTCTCCGAGCACTTCCTCGGTACCGACCATAACCAGGCAAACGTCACGATTGTAGATTTCTCGGGCGACCAGATCGCCCAGCCGCGCCAGGTAGTTGGTTCGATCGGCCTCGATTTTTCCTTCACCATCCCCCTGGCCGTGGTAAACGGCAACTTGTTGCCCGCTGCCATCGCCTGAGGAAGCGTGGGAACGATATTGAAGCTGGGCTTCGGGATCGCGGGGTGCGATGAGTTGCGAGAATGTGACGGGAAACGCTCCGTCGCTCAACTCTTCCAGCTTCTCGTCCGCATTGCGATACAGGTGGGCGCCCTCCCAACTCAGGGTTAAGACCAGACTCTCTTCGGGCATTGCGTGCGAGGGCGCCAGGCTTCGAATCATGGGAACAGGTCCAACATAGGCCGATTCGGGCAAGGCCCTCTGTGCCAACATAAGTGAGACAACTAACGAGTTGTTTTGAATGTTGAGGGCACGGAGAGTTTTCATGACCGACACGACCGGAAAAAATTTCCAAAAAGATCCTGAAGTCGTTGAAAAGGCTGCCCGACGTCGATT
>JANSWS010000403.1 GCA_024743355.1 bacterium | reverse complement strand
TGGTCGTTTTCTTCAACGTCGATCTCGACGACTTGCGATTTTTCTGTCAGTTGCACGTATCGTGGTTGCTGATATACGCCCTCTTTGGGACGTACGAAGAGTGCTACCAACGCGTTGGGACGATCGGCTGTAATCTGCAACCGCAGCTTCTCGCCGGGTTGATAGTGCATCTTCTCTGGAGTCAGCTCGAGTCCGGAGTAGCGGAAGTCATCGCCGGAAACGCCTTCGCCTCGCACAGTGAAAATGTAGCCGCCTTCAACCTCGCGGCCGTTGGCATCCTTCATTCGCAAACGCACACGATATTGGCCGGCCTGTCGGGCTGTCAGCATCTGTGTACCTTGCCCCTGGTCATCCGAGTTCAGTTCCAATGAACTCACCGCGCGCTCGATAGGCTGGGCGTCCGCACCGTAACTGATACGCAGCAACTCGAGCGTTCCCGAGCAGACAACTGGGGTGTTGTCGAGCATTCGCGACTGGAAGTTGACCTGGACAGGATCGCCGACTCGGTAGAAGCCGCGATCAAGCCAAGTGTAGAGCTTGAAGGGCTGGCGTGCGGCGATTACTTCGCCATTGGCGGTAATCGTCCGTCGGGACGCATCACGCACTTCGACCGAGATTTGGTAGCGTTGGTCGCTACTGTCACCAAAAACTGCCTTGGCCAGAGCCGTGTCGATCTTTACCACGGCTTCGCCGTTGGCATCCAATTTCAGATTCTGATCAAGAACAACTTCGGGCGGAGCTGTGGGGAACCGTGGGAACCAGCCTAATTGTGGGGGCATGCATCCACGCCACTGTTCCCATCCCGGATACCAGGGATAGTCATTGCCCAGCCACCAATAGCCCGGGCCGTAGCACCAATCGAAAGGCATCGGTGGAAAGTATTCTTCTGCGAACAGTGAGCGTTCCACCACCACCCGGACATCCGCGTCCGTAACGGGAGATCCAAAAAAGTACTTTGCTTGAATTCGTGCCTCCACGGTTTCTCCCAAGGCCACTGGCTTGCTCGGGCCCAAAACGGAAACCTCGAACTCTGGCTTGCGGTATTCCTCCACACGAAACGTCAGCGAGGTTTCAAATGCTTGCTGCACGGCAGACGGACGGCGAGAACGACCGGGAGCGATTCGCCTGCCAGTGGTCTCAGATCGTTCTGCATCTGGGTTGGGCTTGGCGACAGTGAATCGATAGTGGCCAAGAGTCGCCGAAGCTGGAAGCTGGAAATCGAGTTCGAAGCTGCCGAATTCATCTGTCCGGACCTGGTGCTCGGCCAATGTTTTTCCTTGCGGGTCCCACACACTGACTAGCAAGGGTTCGTGAGTTAGCGGAGGGGCTTCCACATCACCATAGGCTACATATGCCGTCCAAAACTTTGTCTTAACTTCATCGCCGGGGCGATACACGGGCCGCTCGCTGACTCCGAAAGCCTTGGCTTGTCGAAACTCCGTTGTTCTATCGTCCCGATAGAAAAAGCTTTCCCAGCCCATAACCGCAATTGACGGCTGAGCGGATGCGCCCGATCTGGAGACGGCGATCCACGAATATTCCGAAGGCAAATTCGAAAAAACTTCCCCCGCGGCATTGGTACGTTCGGCAAAGCTACGGGTAAGGGTCCGAGCTCGACCGGCGCTTCGCTCGAACTTCCAACCAAAAAACTCAATGGTCGTGTTCGTCGCAGGTTCACCACTCCGCGTATCCACGCATCGCCAGAGCACTTCTTTTGCCTGCTGTGTGCGGATAAGCGTCGTGGATCCAACCCACACTATAGTTCTAGCCAGGTGTTCCTCAGAAACGCCATCGCGATCTAATTGGGCGGTGGCTTCGATCAAGTACAACCCCGGATTCTCGATTGGTGCCTGAATTTGAATTCTCCGATCCCAGTGCCGTGGTCGCGGCTCGACTTCTTCCCGCCATTCCACCCTCTCCTGCTGCACGTAGCTCTCAATCTGCTTGGCGGTAAAGAATTGGCTAGGCGCCGTCAGGTCGGGGGGAGAGCTGCCGGGCTGATCGGAGTTAAAGCTGCGTTGGGAGCCTAGATTGCGGTAAAACTCCTTGGTGTCCGTCAGCAATTTTTCGAAGTCAACACGACGGGCACGGAAGCTGATGCGCGGAGCGTTGCGAAAAACCAGTGACAACTCGGGGCGAGGCAATTGCTGAACTGGCATGGGATCGAAGGCGACTCGCGGACCGCGTATGGATTCCAGTTGGTCACTGGCAAACCAGCTGGGGTACATTTCAATGATCTCGGCGGCTTTCTCATACTGTCGACGATTTTGAAAGATGGTCACCAACGCTCGGGCGGCAGCGGCACTTTCTTCGGCGTCCAATTGCAGGACTTGTCGGTAGATGGCGATGAAATTGAAGGGTTCTTCCAGGGGGAAACGCTGCACTCCGGAAGCTAACTTCGCGATGGTTTCGCTTTCCTCCAAAGTGTGCAGAGCGAACATACTGTCCCTATCCAGCTCGCTCGAACGCTGGATCCAGAAGCTGGGTTGCAGTGTTGCCACGCTGAACTGACCGTCCAAAAAGGATGCCCACATCATCAGGGCTTGCGGGCGGATTGTCGTGGAAGCCTGAGCCGCATGAAGGGCAAAGTGCAGGCGTTCGCCGTCGGATTCGGCTGCCTCGAAGGAAGATGGCAGGGCGTAAAGAAGGGGCGCATTTGCCTGATCCACCGGTGCAGCGGAGCTCGGAAAATTCTGTTGTTGGTCAAGATTCGTATAGTCCGGCAAGAGTGCCAGATCGGTTTTTGATTGAAGCCGCCAGGCCAGACCCTGTTGTCGATCGATAAGAAGCGCCCTAGCGAGCGTGATGTACAACTCGGCTCCAGATTCTGGCTCGCTCAGTTCGATAGCACGTCCCAGCCACCGCAGAGCCTGAAGGCGATCCTGCTCGAGGCAGCGAATCGCAGTGCCACTGACTCGAACTTGGGCATTGAGGCCGCGGTAGAAGACTTGGTCAAAAACCTGACCATAGTGGTTCGCTTGCAAAAGAGTCTTCGCAGCTTGATGAAGTACTTCCGGCGAATCGGGGTGCGCGCTCACGGCAACTGTGAGAAGCGCATCTATTTCCGCTTCGGATTGTAGAGAGCGATAGCAATTCTGAGCGTTTTCGATGGATTGAGCTACCAAAGTAGCCGGAGCTTTGGCATCGGAAACGACAGCACGAAATCCGTCCGCGGCCCAACGAAAATTGCCATCGCTGAGTTGTTGCCGCGACTTCTCAAATACTGTTTGGGGATCATCCGTCTGCATTGCAGTCAACCAGATCGCGGTGGAGAAAATTGAGGTCGTAAATATCGCGATCACCAGCCCTGCCGGTTTGAAAGCGAGGTTCATATGCATGTGCTCCCCAAAGATGGCAATTCGGAGGCGAAGTGTGGGACAATAAACTATCAATCAGGTTTTCAGAGCTAGACGCGGGCTTGATTCAATGCGTTCCCGAAAAAGAAAACTGAGATGAATTGCGAATTTGCTCCCAACCCCTTTCGCTCCACTCCGATGGCATGAGGCCACGAATTGTGCAACAAGCAGACCCGAGGCTGGCTTGAAGCCCAGCCGAGTTTTCAGCTGCCAAACGGAGTTGAATTGGGTGTACTGTCTTTACGCCCGAGCGACTTCGGGTTTGGATGCGATCTGGCCAATTCCATCGGCTTGCAATCTGGGCACGAGAAATTCTACGCTGACCCAACAGGCTGCCCGTCGAGCAGAAGCATCAGAAGTCGGGTCTATCAAAGATCTGGCTTGCGATAAAGGCTGCCCGCAGGCTCTCGGGCTTGCGAAGCATCTCAACTAATGGGCTGACCTGAAGATTACGTCTGCGGACTTGTGTCCTTCCATCCAGGGAACGATCGGCTTGTAGGGCGCTGGAAGCGTCTCGCAGGTGGACCACGTCGCCGCTGGTCACATGCTGCACGTGACTGGCCATCTTTTCATCCGCCAGACTGATTTCCACAGCTAATTCCGGGCGGACTTTCCGTTCTAAATGCCGGGTGTCGAGTTGGCTGAGAGGATTCGTGTCTTGCGCGGATTTGGGCTCAACAATGACCGCATCCACAGCGGTTGGTTCCAAGTCTTCGAGTCCAGCTCTTTCGGCCTGTCGAATGTTTTTTGGCGCATCGCGTCTTGGGGGCGGCGCCGCGGAAGCTTGCTCACTTTGCCGCACTTTTTCGGCCAGCCGCTCCGCGGCTTGCTGCAGAAATCGCTCTAAGTCACCCGGCACGTGTCTACCTTTAATTGGCTGTCTGATAGGCTGCAGTGGTTTGATCGCGTTCGCCGACGTCCGCTATGCTGGCTCGCATCTTGGTATCCGCATCGACATTTCGCAAGCGATAATAGTCCATGACGCTTAGCGAGCCACTGGCGAAGGCGGCAGCCATCGCTTTCGGCACTTCGGCTTCGGCTTCAACCAACTTCGCCCGGCTTTCTTCGATATTCGCCGTCATTTCTTGTTCTTCTGCCACGGCAGCCGCTCGGCGGCTTTCGGCTCTGGCTCTGGCAACTCGCATATCCGCTTCAGCGCGATCCGCTTGCAAGCGTGCCCCGATGTTTTCGCCGACATCGATGTCCGCGATGTCGATGGAAACAATTTCGAATGCCGTCTGAGCATCCAGTCGTTTCGCCAACACCGCTTTCGATATCATGTCAGGATTCTCCAGCACCACCTTGTGATGCTGAGCCGAACCAATGGCACTGACGATTCCTTCACCGACGCGAGCGATGATTGTTTCTTCGGTTGCCCCTCCGATAAGCTGTTCGATGTTGGCGCGAACCGTGACCCTGGCTTTGACCTTTAGCTGAATTCCATCTTTGGCAACTGCATCTAGAGATGAGCGTGCCGAGCCCTTGGGTGGGCAATCAATGACTTTGGGATAGACGCTGGTCTGAACGGCTTCGAGAACATCGCGTCCGGCTAGATCGATGGCCGTTGCATCGCGGAAAGATAGCGAAATCATCTTGGACTTACGGGCAGCTACGAGGGCTTTAATAACTTGGGGAACGTTACCACCCGCCAGATAGTGAGCCTCCAGTTCTTGGCTGGTGATTTCATTGTTCCCTAGTCCCGCCTGCACTGCCATGATTTTTGAACGGACGATGGTTCGCGCATCGACTCGACGGAACCACATACCGATCAAATCAACAAATCCGATTCCCGCGCCGGTGGTGAAGGACTGAGCCCACAGCCAGAAAAAATTCGCCAACACGGCGAAAAGCCCGACGATCACCAGGATGATCGCCAAGGCGGCAACGATCATGATGATGGAACCTAAATCTCCGTCTTGTGCCAACAGCGCGAGAAGTGAATTCACGGCTTGTAGTCTCCGGCGGTGGTTGTGACTCGGAAGCTAAGCGAAAAACCGGGCAAGCTGCGGCTAACACTGGCCGGCTGATGGTTTGCGGTTAGATTCCATGGAATTTTGATGGAGCGAAATCGAGGAAGGGCTCTATGAAGCCTGTCTGTATTGTCTAACACCTGGGGCCATTTAGCAATCACAGGCCATGGAAGCTGCCCTTGGATGATTCCCAACCCTGGGGGTAGAGCGCTGCGGGTGAACTTCAAAGCGAGGCGTCGCGGATGATTCTGGCAAGGCGGAACATGCGACGAATCGCCGCTTCTACCGCCCCCAAGCCGAGGCGCTTGTCCACATCTTCCGCAATGCTTTGGGATCTATTCTGGCGATTCACGGGTTGGGCGATTCAGGGGGTTGAGCTCAGTTGAAGTGGCTAATTGGACAGCGCCACTTTCGATAAGACTCATGGCAAATCCCTGATTAACCGTGATAACACGATTTCTGGCGAAGTGGTGCCTAAACGCTTCGAAAACTGGGGCTAATGCCCTTACGGCTAATCGAAAGTAGCGCTATCCAACTAAGCATTTATGGCTAGCGTTGGTTGCGCGCGATATGGTTGCAGCGATTCAGCCCCTGAGTGACAAGTTGCAGAATTTCTTCGTCGCTCAGATGACAAAACTCCTCCGGCGCAATCGCTGGGCCGATACATGCTCGCAAGGGGTAACGCCGGGGAAGATAGGTGCTGCGCGGCAGGACTTCAAACGCTCCGGTAATGGCGACGGGAATAAGCGGAACTTCCGTCCGCTTGGCAACCGAGATGAAGCCGGGCTTCAGCGGGCCCAGAGTACCGTCTTTGGAACGCGTGCCTTCTGGAAACATCAAGACTTTCTCGCCGCGTTTCAAACGGATCATGGTTTCCTTCAATCCCGCCAAACCGCCGCGTTCGCGATCGAGCGCGATTGCATCGAGCAGCATAATGATCGTTGCGAAAAGACGATTATCGAACAGCGTATTGCGGGCCAGATAATTGAGCCGGCCAGGGAAGCTGAGGCCCACCAGCACGGGATCGAGGGTGCTCTGATGCGTGCTCAGTACCAATCCGCCTCCAGCTTCGGGCCAATTCTCCCTGCCGTAGGCGCGAAAGTTAAATACGAAGACTGCAATGAACTGCGAGAGCAGACGGACTGAGAAGTAGAAGGAACGCTGTAACCAGCTTCGCCGCTTTGGTGCGGCTCGCTTGGACGGGCGCGAGCGATCGGGTGGGGAGGTAATCATGCTGAAGAATCTCGCCTGGATTCGCAGGGGCCTCGTTGATTGCTCTTGCTGTTCACGCAGGTCTCAATATCGAGCTGAGCCAGGCGATCCACAGAAATGCTGAACAACCGCTCAACGACTTCGCTGAGGTCCATATTGTCCGTCATGACTTCTATGGAGTCCGGCGATTTACGCATGGCACCAACGGGGCGGTTTTCGTCTTCCTGGTCTCGCTGCAACTGATGGGCAAGCACCTCTTCTACCGAAATGTCGATTCCCCGCTCAGCGAGCTCAAGTTGCCTTCGCCGGGCACGCTCTTCAGCCGTGGCCGCCAAGAAGAATTTGCAGGGAGAATCGGGAAAGACCTCCGTTCCTTGGTCTCTTCCCTCAGTAACCATGCACTTGCCTTCCGCGATCGAGCGTTGCAGCTCAGTCAAGATTGCTCGGACATCAGGATGATCGGCGATTTTGCCAATCGCCTGCGAGACTTCTGGTTG
>JANSWS010000377.1 GCA_024743355.1 bacterium | reverse complement strand
TCACGATACCGCAACAATCATCATTGAACACCCAAGCAATGCCTAAAAAAATCCCGGGGTTTCAGGGGCTGGCCCCTGAACATCCTGAATTGCGACTCTAAGTTGAGTTCAAAGCTGTCTCAAAGTCGTTGACACATTCCGACGCGTCATGGAGATGGATCGAACAACCCTTCCGTCGCCCGGAGTTTCCAGTTCGACGTTTGGTGTTCGTCTACAGCGGACTCGCTATTGGTCTGCTAGCGGCAGGAACACTTATGCATTTGACGAGAGGGTTACCCAGTCGCTTAGACGAAGCTGAACTGAAAAGCGTGTTTCCGTCGGATACCGCGCTAGTCAAGACTGAACGCGAAACGCTTAAACTGAATACGGCCAATTCACTTCCAGATCTTAAACATTGGCAGGGAGACGACCCCATCGACTTGGTCTTGTGGGGTGATAGCCATGCTGGAAACTTTATTCCTCTGCTCTTTCAAGCTAGCCGAACTTTGGGAATAAAGACTGCTAAGGCCTACACACCCGGAATTCCACCATTGCTGAAACTCGACCAGAGACCTGGAAAGCACTCCTGGTCCGAAGCCAATGCCAAAGTCCTACAACTGATTAAGGAGAAAGATGCTAGGTCGGTATTACTGATTGCCCGCTGGGATCACTATCTGGACCGTCGCACACTGGTATTTGAGAACTCGAGAATCACATCAGCGTCAGATGCTTTCCAACTTTCAGTCGAGTCCACGTTGCACGAGCTGCAACGAGCAGAAGTACAAGTCTTCATCGTTTGTCCCATCCCTCCACAACGAACCCACATCCCTCGTGCCCTATTTGTCATTGAACGCTTTGGCTTGTTCGAAAAGGAAGCTCTGTCGAGAGACGCTTCAGATGCATTGGCAGAGATCCACTCAGCACGAAAAATCCTTTGCGAGGCTGCCAGTTTGCACGCGAACTGCAAAATCATTGACTTCACTCAATCACTCATCCGCAATGATCGACTACTTGCACTCGACCAGGGATTTACAGTTTACAAAGACGACAATCATCTTTCGCTTTATGGAACATCGCTGTGTTTCCACGAACTTGCTAGCGCACTTGTTCCCATCAGCGAACTTCCTCAGGAAAATGGCAACGTTGCCAAACGTCGTCTTCTGAAGGAAATGTTCCTAAGTCGTCAGCCTATTGTTATCGAATCCGATCCCACCAAGAATTTCCTCTGGCGAGAGCATGCCTCCTAGAGTCTCGATCGTTCTTCCAAATCTCAACCATCGGCGGTTCCTCGAAGAAAGGCTACGCAGTATTGATGACCAGACCCTCACCGAATGGGAACTGATCATTGTCGATAGTTTCTCTAATGATGGAGCCTGGGAGTTACTGAAGTCTTACGCGGACCAGGAATCAAGGGCTACCGCCTTCCAAGCTCCTAGAGGCCTCTACGAAAGTTGGAATCGCGCGCTGGAATGCGTCCGTGGCCAGTACGTCTACATCGCCACCAGCGACGATTCGATGAGGGAAGACGCACTCGAGATCATGGCATCCGTTTTGGATGAACATCCACAATGCGGAATTTGCGACTCTAGATTGCAAATGATTGACAGCCAAGGTGTTGCAGTCGATTCGGACGCTTCACTGCAGCCCTGCCAGAGATTCATGGGCACAATCTTGGACCGCCAACATATTCGACGCATGCCTTACGACGCACTTCTGCATACATGCGGCCGAACCGTGTACACCTCGATGACCCAAATACTATTTCGTCAAGAACTACTCGCACTGGTCGGACCCTTTTCTACCAAATGGGGTACGCGTTGTGATTACGAATGGGGATTTCGGGCGGCTCTAATGACTGACACCGTTTACACCCCAGAAAAAATTGGCTACTGGCGTCGGCACGACAATCAAGCCACTGGATCGCAAAAGGACCCGATGCACTTGGCCAACTATGAAATGCTACTATCCGCTTTCGCTTTTCTTCAGACCCAAAATCGGCAACATCCCCTAAATCAGGAAACACAGTTCTTGTCTGAATTCCTGAAGGCGAGATCCTTTCGCGATTTGATTCGAAATGGTGCATTACTTCATCGGCTTCGAAGCTTGGTTTCCTTATGTACTCATCATCCCATCGAACTTTGGAATGTGCTATTCGAACAAATGCACAGCAATGCCGGCGACAGTATTCAGGCTTGGCTTCAAATGCTAAACGAGAGATTTGACATGCCAAAGCTCGTCGAAGTACTTTAATCCAGTTTTGCAAGGCGATTTCGAAGCAAGAGAAAACCAATCTTAAAATGCGAATTGGCTTTTTGATATTTGGCAACGCGGCGATTGGCAACCCCTACAATGGAATTCGGGAGCAAGCATTTTTCCAGGCTCATGCCTTGCGCGAACTAGGATGTGAAGTGGACCTTTTGAATCCGTGGGAACGCAATCCACTTGATACATATCATTCTGTTCATTTCTATGGCAGTGGCCCGAGTATGCACGGAATACAAACGCGGACTCCTGTTCCGATTAAGCACCTGGTTTTTTCGCCGATCATCGATTCGATCCAACCAAATTTTGCTTATCGCTTGTCGTCTTACTTGGGAAGCTTCTCGAATCGGATCCATACGGTACAGTCCTTCGTCCGAGAACAAGCCCAGGCATCCAGCCGCTCCCTAGCCCGTTCTACGCATGAAAAAGACAAACTCGTATACGGACTTGGTATTCCAGAGCAGAAGGTGGCGATTGTACTGAATGGTTGCCCTACTCCCGAAACCGTCGACCCGACCCCCGTCTTAAAGCGTTTTGGCATCAACTCAAGATTTGCACTACACATCAGTTGCGTGACGAACGAAGTGAAGAATGTAGTGAATATGATTGACGCAATAGGTCCCACCAAAGTACCGCTGGTACTCGCCGGAACAATGAACGAGGGATCCACCAAGACGGCAATCATGTCGCGGCTAATCAAATTTCCCAACGTCAAATTTCTCGGCCACGTCGATACAGCAACAAAGAATGCCCTTTATTCTGCTTGCGAGCTCTTCTGCTTGCCCAGTCGGGCGGAGGGCACTGGGTTAGTGGCGGTGGAGGCCGCGTCGTATGGTGCAAAAGTCATGATCACCCGAAACGGTGGTCCCCCGGATTACTTTGGCGAACACGCTTTCTATACCACGAAGGGTAACGTGCGCGACATCAATGATGTGTTTATCAGAGCTTGGGAGAGTCCCAAAACATGTGAACTGCAGACACACATTGTCCAAAATCTGACTTGGCAAAAGTCTGCAGAGGCTCTTCTAGATGTTTACCAAGGTCTGACAGACAGCTGACTTGGACACATCAAGCCTTGCGGGCGATCTGGCGTTATTGATTTTCGCTTAAGTGGACGTGATAGGAATTGTAGATTCGCTGTGGATTCTACAGTTGCAATAGAGAGCTGTTCTGATGCATTTCGCTTTCAGGCAAAACGGTTTCTAGCCGACTCCAGACGGGAGAGAAAAGCTTGCTATTAACGCTTCTAACGTGGGCTCTGCTCGCCGCCATTGCGCTGCTGGCTTTTCAGTCCAGAAAGCACTCGGGATACGCGTTCGCGCTTGTCACTTCAACATATGCAGTTGAGCACATTATTCTACAGGGACGCAGCGGCCTTCCTATTCGAGGGGCTCATACCAATATTTTCATGGGCCTGAGTTGCTTGTTCGCCCTGGGCTTTCTTGTTTCGCGGGGCTCGTTTCGAACGTTCCGCTGGGAGAATTCCAATTTACTTGCGTTCGTGTTGATAGGCTTTGCGATCTTATCAACCATCTGGGCTCCAGATTTCGACACGAGTTGGGCCGTAATCAGTGAAAGTCTTCCTTATTTGTGCTTGTTCGTACTACTGGCCCCATTTTGCTTATTCCCTCGCGGACAGATTGACCGTTTCATGCAGGCGATTGTCCTTCTGGGTGGACTTGTTTGTCTGGGCCTAATGTACAGCGAACTCTCTGGTCGAAGCGTACAAGTCGAAATCAATCGGGAGATCATGAATCTCAATCCGCTCGCAGCAGGTTCCTATGGGGCCTACACTGCGATATGCGGAATGTTCCTGATCTACAAAAGCAGTCTTGCCGGTTGGTGGAAGTTTTTGATGTACGGCGTTGTTGCTCTGGGGATTTTTGTCATTGCACAGAGCGGATCCCGAGGTCAGTTACTCGGATTTGTGATCACCTCTGCTGTTTGGTTACCTGTTACCGCGGGAGCTGTTGCTCGCAAATCGGTCGTAATCGCCTTGGTGGTAACCGTTGTCGCTGCCGTGGCCGCGTACTTTTTGTTCGGAGAACTGGGTTGGACGTCGCGCATAGAAGGTGATCAAGTTCAGCATTCGATCGATTTTCGTGTGAATCTTGCCACAGAGCTTGTCTCGACTTGTTGGTCCAAAGGAATCTTTTACGTTCTGTTTGGCCTCGGCAACTCAGCCTCTTATTCGCTGATCGGTAGCTACCCGCATTTGGTTCCGCTCGAGATTCTTGCGGAAGAAGGGTTCATCGGTTTTGGACTGTTCCTTTCATTCATCATTGTCGTCTTCCGACAATTGCAAGTTGCAATCCTAGATTCGAGGATCAGCCGCGACGATCGAACCGCACTATGCCTTCTAGCCTGCCTATTCACCTTCGAGCTCCTATTGTGTCTTAAGCAGGGATCATTAATGGGTAGTACTGCCTTGTTCAGCTTCGGGCTCGGACTTACCTACGCATTGAAAACGGTGGGCATGCAGTTTCCAATAACTGCTACCCAAATCAAGAGTCGAACCCCAAATACTGTGCCGAGAGCAAGAAACTCAGCCACGGGCCGCCCGTTGGAACTGTAAGAAATCCATTGACGGACGCTGTTTAGTCCAGGATCTGATAAAAACAGAACTTGTAAACACTACTTCTCGTTCATTCGTGCTGATTCTCAAGCAATATCGTGAAACTAATACGTTCGCGCCCCTAGTGCTCGAACCTTCCCAAGGTAGCTACTTGAGTTTCTGGCAATTTCTTCAAAAAATTGCTCAGGAGAACGGCGATCGGATCGGATATCTAGTCGATGCTCCGAGCCGATTTTCCATTGATTCTTTGAAGAAGATCCTTGCCGAACAAACGCTTTTCGCAACGCATCCATCCATTGCCAGTGTTCTCGCCAGCTTTTCACCCGCAAAGACTAAAGTCTTTCTCCTCTGGTCAATTCCACGCTCAGCCCGCAATAGACTGCTCTTGCGGATTATCCTTAAGGGCTTCACCCACATCATCACGAACGACTCAATCACAGCAGGCGAACTCTCTACAAAACTTGGACTGTCCGAATCCAAGGTTAGATTTATGCCTTATGGTGTCGATACGAAATTCTTCAAGAACACTGAAAAGCAAAAGTCCCAATTTGACTTCATTGTACCAGGGGACGCCTATCGAGACGAAAACCTCGTCTGCCAATTACTTGAAAAATCCAACTGTAGCATCCTACGACTCACGAATAACAGGAGCGTAGCAAATCAATACGAAGCGTTGGAGTCCAGATATCCGGAGCGGCTAACATTGATGTACCGAGTCGCTCACGACAGGCTGCCGCAGAGCTATAGTTCTGCTAAGTTTTGCCTTCTCCCTATAACGAAATCAACGGAGCCCGCTGGACTAACGTGCCTATTGGAGAGCATGGCCTGCGGAATTCCATGCCTAACTAACGCAGCCAAAACTTCGCGTGATTACCTGATTCATGGGAAGAACGGCTTTGTTTTCGACAGTCTCGGTGACATTCTGCAAATATATTCAGAGGTGGTTGAGCGGGAATATTTGACTCTCGCGAAGAATTGCCGCAGTATTGCTGAGAAATACTATGACTGGTCGGTTCTCGAGTCTTCATGGAATTATGCAATTTACAATTCCGGCCGTCGACAGTGCCAATAACGCTCTCCACAGCCCAATATTCGGGCGCGTTGGCGAAGCCCTAGCAGGCTGTTGAAAAAGTCTGTCCTTGGCTAATCCATTCGCATCGCGCAAAGGGTTTCAAAAATCTTGTTTGCTTCACTGCTGGCTCAAAAGTTGTGGGCTAGTGTTGATTGTCCGCATTACGTAATGCATGAGCACTCCAATGGATCCACTCATAAGTTTGGCGAAGACTGCGCGTCGGTATTTCCTCGCCTACCGGGACTCACTTTTCCGCGCAAATCATATTCCCAGAATGGCGAGGACCAAGTAATCCTGAATGGATTAAGCATGTCAGAACTAAAAGATAAGATCTTCATTGAGGTAGGTGCTAATCACCCAACTTACATTAACAATACGTACCGTTTTTACCGTTTAGGTGCCCGCGGCATAATCGTTGAGCCAAATCCAATTTTCGAACCACTTTACCGAAAGTTTCGAACGGACGACGTATTCTTGCGGATGGGCTGTGCAGAATCGCCAGGTCTGTTTGAGTTCTTCGACAACGGAAGTACAGACGTAAGTGGTTTTCTACCTCGATCTAAGGTTAGTCAAGCCGTTGCATTCCTACCATGCTTGCCGCTTTATGCAATTCAGAAATTACTGAATGGAAAAAGAGTATTCCTGCTATCTATCGATGTGGAAGGAATGGATTGTCAGGTTCTGCGCAGCGCAGGGGATCTAATAAACAATGTTGATCGAGTGCTAATAGAATTTGGTGACGCCAAAGAATCTATCAACGCTTTCCTCCAAGACTCTGGGTTCGAACTGCAGTTCGAGAATCGACATAACCTTTTCTTTTTACGTAACGAACTACGAACGCAAACGAGTATTTAACCTTTGCGCAACACATCAATGCGTTTTTTTAAGCTGTTCGACATACAACAAACACAAATCAGGGCGTTTACCGGTTTCTCAGTAGTACTTACGACGATTCTTCATCAACTGCCGTAAACAGTTAGTCATCCCATGCGATTTTCTGGAAAAAGCTGGATCAAAGGTTACAGAAGGCGTTGGAAGAGAAACAGTCTCTTCCGGTCATCAGCTTTTCGCCCGAACTTGTTAAGCGGGATGAGCTGTGTTTTCGTAGGTTCGGAGTATGGCGGCTGGTTTGTTGCGGATCAGCTTCTATCGTCCAATGCACTTGTCTATTCGTTCGGCTTGGGAACGGACATTACATTTGACCTTGAAATGATTAGACTGTTTAAGAGCGTCGTTTATGGATTCGATCCTACGCCCCGGTCTCTCTCTTGGCTAGGCAATCAGAGCATTCCACCAGAATTCCACATTCAATCTTACGGGTTGGCAGATTTTGATGGCGATCTTGATCTATACCAGCCTGTCGTAGAACAGCACGTGTCGTTGTCATCGATTAAGACCTGTCGTCACGGAGAGTCGCTGAGACTTCCAGTCAAAAAGTTGTCAACGATCATGAGCGAGCTAGGTCATCGCAGGCTAGATGTCCTAAAGATGGACATTGAGGGAGCAGAATACGACGTGATCGACGATCTCGTTTCCTCTCCGATTCGGCCGACTCAACTGCTTGTTGAATTTCACCACTCTGTACTCGGCGTCGGTTTCCCGAAGACAAAGTCTTCCGTTCAAAGTTTGTTGGCCTGTGGCTACGAGATCCTCCGAATCTCTGATTCCGGAAATGAATTTTCCTTCGTTTTCGGACAAACGGATTTGGCTAAAACCTAGCTTCGAGACTTACGCATCAGAGTCGCAATTCAGCAGCCCGCCTTGCCCATTTACCGCGTCGCGTTTTTCCGACGACTAGTGGAGAGCGGTTACGAAGTCACCGTTTTCTACGGTTCC
>JANSWS010000550.1 GCA_024743355.1 bacterium | reverse complement strand
TGCCGCAAGCCTTCGATCCAGGCTGCAAAGCCCGGATTCTTGGAGAGCACAATACGCTGCACCCCGCGATACTGGAGATGCCGCTGCAAGATCCCTCGATAAGCTTGCAGCAGCTTTTGTTTTCGATATTTTGGCAGGCAGCGGTCGAAATAACCCAATTGCCAGGTCGCCACCGAATGCGGCCACCAAATCACCCGCAGAAAGCAACCCTCGTAAGGCAACAAGGCCAGATAGTCTTCTTCCGGAGCACACAAGTCTGTCGGATGCACTTCGTCCATAGCCCGCGCCACAGCCGAAGCGATCCAGTGAACGCATCGCTCCAATGGCCCTTTGGCTCCGCCTCCCGCAAACCACTGATCGATGCGATAAGTCGCACCAATGCAGTACTTCTGACACAAAGCCGGTGCAAAGATCAGCTCCCACAACGGAAGCGTGGTGAAGCTATCTTCCGCCGAGGCAAAAAGACGGTGCAGTAGCGTCGTACCGCTTCGTGGCAGCCCCACCAGAAACAGGGGCCTTTCAATGCGTACCTCTGACAGCGCGGGGAATAGCCAGCGATCAAGCCACAGTGCGAAGCGATGCACGGCTGCAAGCGGCAAGTACATAAGAGCCGCCGCCAGCAACACGCACCATCCATACCATCTTCGCGTACGGAGTCCACCTACCATGCCGCTAGCATCGCTCGCCTTCAATTCAACTTTCCCGGTAGAAAGCATCCTCTAGCCCAATCGCTGCTGAGCCCCGCTAGGCAACGCGGTGCAGCATTTTGTGTCAAACGGTTCCCGCGAAAATACAAGCACGACGCGCGAGCGAGCGAGTTTCGGCCGCCATCGAGTACACACTCGCTGGCGCTTCGTGCTTGTAAATCCAATGCAAAAATGCTGCACAGCGTTGCCCGCTAGGCCCCATTCCATTCCGGCATCAATCAACTACGGCATCAATTCCATGCGTTCACGCCAGTCAGCTGTTTGATTTGAAACCGCCCTATGGAATCTCGTGACTATGGAATCTCGTGACAATCCGCTCTTCAACTTCCGCCGCCTGCCAATTCCATAAACCCGCCGCAAACCCCTCAAACTCTCCGACGGCGGATATCCCAACTGGTTCGGTCGTAAATCCGCGACTCCTCTATCAGACACCGCTTCTGCCCGCTTAATGCGCTTCGGCCGCAAAAAACTCTTGGGTCTCCTTGCACAACATCCAGTGGACCTCCCTTTCATAGTATAGCGTTTCGCAGACATAAAGCAGCGAACCCGCCGGGGGGAAAGCATCAACTTCCATGCGTACAAGACTAGAACTCCCTCATGCCGATCCGTCAGTACTTCGAGAAAGCATCGCCCAAGTGCCAGGCAATTCCTACGACTGCATGAGCCCGGCCCCATGGTCCTCACAAACGGGTAGCACAGCCAGCCTGCGGCAGCTATCGCGCCAATTCGCGGCCTTTCCCCTTAGTAGTTCAAACTGTCCGGTGTAAGTTTCCACAATGACCGTGCAGTGTTCCAACCAATCTCCCGTATTCATAAAGAAGAACTCACCGGTGTCGCGGATATGCGGCGAATGCGTATGTCCATAGAGGACTCCATCGCATCCTTCCTCTACAGCTAGATTCTTAAGCCGTGATTGCAACTTGCCAACGGCATGAACAACCTTCTTCATCGGCATCGTCATCGCGGTGGCCAAGCGGGACTCCGGGATCCCAATCTCAGCCAGCAACCGATTCGCGACTCGGCCTCCGCCCAGCAGTTTTTCGTGGAGCACGGCTGAAGCAGGTGCAATACGGCCAAAAGAAGTTTGACTGCGATCAAATTGGTCACCGTGAATCACCAAGATCTTTCGACCATCGGAGCATCGATGCACACGCGTCTCACCAAGCCAGAAATCACCCCAATCGCAGATCCAACGCTGCAAACAGCGATCGTGATTTCCCAGCAGATAAGTAACTTGAGTCCCCGCCGCCTGGAGCTTGTGCAGAGTGCGGACGAGAGCGGTGTACTCCTCTCGCCACCGCCACTGGCGACGCAACAACCAACCATCACAGAAATCGCCAACGATGTAAAGGAATTCTGGGCGTACGCGTTCCAGTAGGCCTTGCAGCGGAAGTGGCTGACAGTAACGGCTCCCCAAATGAACGTCACTAAGGAACAGAGTTCGAATCCGCGATTCAACTACTTCGTATCGCATGGCAATCCTTTTCCTCGACGGCAATTCACAGTTCCGCTCAGCCTTATGGTGAGCTTCTGTTTCCGCATTTCTTGCGAAGCCTAAGCCGCAGCTCAAACGGCGAAATGCATACGGTGAATTGTTACTATTCTGGGCATTGGCATCGCCCCCGATCGGTGATGATCGCGTGAAGTTGTGATGTTCCTTTGAAGAAGATCCCACTAGCTCTCAGCCCCTGCCGCAATGGATCCCGAGAAAGGCATTCCTGCCAAGCTTGGGGAGTCTCGAGCCGCTACGTACACGTCTTGAATGGCGCGCCGCAGCTGGCTGTCCCGCGCGCCCCATCCCTAGATTGCGACCTGAACTGCCGCCTGAACTGACACCATGAATCCCGCGGCCTTGCATCCGCCTGCGGAACGCATCTAACCCGTACCGCGGGGGGATCCAGCTGTTACAATAGACCGAGCTGAACGGATTATCCGCAGCTGCTCCCCACAGCTTTACGGACTTGCCAGTCAATTGGCTCAACCGGCTCAACTGTGACGGTCGAGCTGAGCTTGAATACGTGGCATCGCAATCAGCTTCTCATCAGAAATCTTTTAGGCTGCCTCTTCCCAATCGGTTCGTGATCATGAGCGTAGACAACAAGCTGCTCGTTGCTGAGGATAGCGAAACGCAAACCGTCTACATCCGCTCCCTGCTAGACCGGGCGGGCTTTGATGTGACCATGGTCGCCAATGGTCGTTTGGCTTTAGACAGCTTGCGCGACAGCTTGCCCGATATGGTAGTCACCGATCTCGAAATGCCCGAAATGAATGGGCTCGATCTGGTGGATGCCATCCACTCGGAGTTTTCGCAATTGCCGGTCGTGTTGATCACCGCTCGGGGGAGCGAGGAAATTGCCGCCGAGGCCCTGAAGCGCGGCGCTGCGAGCTACGTTCCGAAGAGAAACCTGGAATCGGATCTTGTTCCGACCTTAAACCGAATTTTGCAAGTCGTCCACGCCGACCAGGCCAACCAGCGACTGGACCGCTGCATCGTCTCCAGTACGACAGAATTTGTGCTGGAAAACGAACTTTCCCTGATTCCAATTATGATCGCCCGCTTACAACAGAGTATGCGGTCATACAATCTGTTCGATGAAGGACAACTGATCCAGATCGGTATCGCGCTGGACGAGGCTCTAACCAACGCGGTTGTTCATGGCAACCTCGAAGTCTCCTCCGATTTGCGGGAAGTCGATGAAGGCAAGGCCTATCATCGTTTGATCGAAGAACGCCGACAGCAGACGCCCTACTCCGAACGACGCGTCTACGTGCGGTCTTGTATCTCCAAGGAACACGCACGGATCGTGATTCGCGATGAGGGGCCAGGCTTCGACCCCAAACTGATTCCGGACCCGACCGATCCCGGTAATCTAGAAAAAGTCAGCGGCAGAGGCTTGCTGCTCATCCAATCCTTCATGGATGATATCTCGCACAACGCCGTCGGGAATGAAATCACACTGTCGAAGAGCAAATCCGCCGTCCCGGCTTAATACAACTCGTAAATGAACTGGTTGCCAGGCTCTGCCTAGCATGACCTCGTTGCTGGGCTCTGCCCTCTTTACGACCTGGTTTCACGACCTGGTTACTGGGCTCTGCCTAGTAACCCAATGTCTTGCTGGTTCTGCCTGCGGTGCCTGTGAACCCGGCAATGAAGCCGCTGGGCATACTCCTGAGACAGAGGAGGCTGAGCCTCGATGACAGCGCGTTCCAAGGCTGAGCCTTGGAACGAGGATTGCGCGAACTGGTTACGACCTGGTTACTGGGCTCTGCCTAGTAACCCAACGTCTTGCAGGCTCTGCCTGCGGTGCTTGTGAACCCGGCGATGAAGCCGCTGGGCATACTCCTGAGACAGAGGAGGCTGAGCCTCGATGACAGTGCGTTCCAAGGCTGAGCCTTGGAACGAGG
>JANSWS010000652.1 GCA_024743355.1 bacterium | reverse complement strand
CGGTCGCTTACCGGCTGGCCCCGCTGGACCGCCCGGCCCGCAAGGACCGCGCGGCCCAGCCGGCGGCGTGGATACCGATGCTCTCGCAAACGTAGTCCGCGCGGCCCTTGCGGATGCGCGCGCGGACATGTCCCATCGAGTCATCATCGCCAACGGTGACACCAAGGAAGTCCTGTCCGACAAGACCTACCAGTTCGGTGAACCCGTCGTGCTGGACGTGGCCAAGCTGGCCAGTAGGCGCAAGACGGAGCCCGTCCGATGAGTCAGTCAGTCGAAGAGTCAGATGCTGGGGCAGACTTTACGACTGTTGTGTACGTTTACCCTGGCAACGAACCTGTGGAGGCCGCTATGGCTTTACCCGATTTCGTGAGCGCCGCCGCTGCCCACACCATGGAGCAGAGCGCGGTTCGCTTCAATGACCAGTCCGCAGCACTCGGTGCAATCGAGCGCATGGAGTTCCAAAAGGATCTCAAGTGGACCAACGCCGCCGTTCAACAAACGGTAGAGCAGGACGGCTTAGCCAACCTGCTCGTCCAGTTGAAGAGCAGCGGCAACTACCCGCCGAACACCAACGTCCAGCCTTCTTAGGTGAACGTCCGTTATGGATGGGTATGACAACGAACAGACTGCGACGGAGCTACTCGATGCCCGTCGCAGTCTTCTTACTGAACTAAAACAGTACAACCAAGCAAACTGGATGAGGCTCAATGTCCGAAGGCAACTCTTCAACCAAGCCATCGCCGAGCATATCGGCGGGAGAATGGGCCAAGGAGATGCTGGCCAAGGGGCGTCCAGACGCAGCGATCGGGTTCATGAACCTGGCGCGGGGAGTGGAGTTACTCAACCGCAACCAACGGAGAGCGGAGCGGATAGCGGACACAGTGCTGCCGGATTCAGCCAAGGAGATGGGATCTGACGGAGCACCGAAAGACGGAGATGAGGACATGCTGCGTCTCGGTGATGACAACGTAACGATCAACCAGCACTTGCCGCCACAGCCCACATCCGACAGCCCGCTCAAGTGGGTGCTGCCCCTGGCTGCGGCGGCCGGACTGGGCATGACGGGAATCGGCATCCCGGCTGCTGGAGCGATCGGCTACATGCTAGCCACCCAGGCCGCCAAGCAAGTCGCCGCCCCGGCCACGGAATACGAGGACACCACCGTCCAGATCGGGCTCAAAAAACTGGACGAAATCAAGGACTACAAGCTGCCTTAGACCTGGGGTCTGGAGCTTGTCTCACACAAGGCATTAACTGGGACATGCGAGCGATTGGCAAGACCAACCATGTGAAGGAGCGCAGCGGGAATATGCCTACCGACGAAGTGATCTGGAAAGCCGTGGTTGGGATTGTGTCGGCCATGGCGGGCGTCATCGCCACCCTATGGAAGATCGGCGAAAGCAAGAACGCCAAGCAGATCTCTTCTCTGGAAGAGCGGTGCGAAAGGATCGAGTCCCGCTACGACAAGCAGCAGGAGGCCATCGACGAGTGCAATCACGACCGGGGAATGCTCCACGGCAAGATCGCGGTGCTCGAATCTGAACTGTCGAAGTTACGTCCGGGCAGTTAGCCATGCGTCCGCCCTACTGGAGACGCATCGTCGCCTGCCTTAGCCAGTTGGCCAACGTCGTGCTCTTCAATGGGATGCCCGACGAGACGATCTCTGCCCGCGCCTACCGCCAGAACCATCTACCAGCCTGGGCCGCCCTACGGCGAGGTATTGATCTTGTGTTTTTCTGGCAGGACGATCATTGCTTCCGCACCTATAAGTGGGAGCAACTTCGCCGGGACGATCGTGAAGCCTACCGATAAGAAAACCATCCGAGAACTCGGTGCGCTCACAAGGGAGCCCCGGAGTATTCGTAAGGACAACCGAGCAAATGGCCAGAAGCACCGCACTGTCGACCATCCAGAGCGCCATCCGATCTTCCGTGGGTATCGCCAGTGTCGGAGTCGGCTCCGTGTTGCTGTTTAACGGCGAGGAAATTACGTATTTAGGAACGCAAATTACGTTTAGAATTTTACGACATAGAGATCCGAAATGACCATAGAACTAACCACAGCTCCTGGCTCGACGAAGTATTTGATTCTGCAGGAATTGTTCGAGGATGCTGTAGACGCTACGCAAAACTTGCTGATCGGATCGGGTCGGTCTGAAAATGCAGTAGGGATTGGCAATCTTGCCATCGGATCGATGGCTGGATCATCATTGACCATTGGCAACCAGAACACATGCGTTGGAGAAAATGCCGGTAGAAACATCGCAGGCAGCGGCGACCCGAATTTGGTCGGCGCGCTAAACACGTTTATCGGAGCTGACGCTGGCGGTAACTGCACGACTGGATATGCCAATGTTGCCATCGGGCAGAAGGCGTTGAACTCCGCGATAGATACCTCCGGCAACGTGGCCATAGGTAAATCTGCGATGGCAAACCCTGCTGCCTCTCGCTGTGTGGGCATTGGACAGGGTGCTATGGAGAACGGATCAGCAGCAGTGGAGGACAGCATATACATTGGCTACAGTGCCGGTAATGTCGCCCGTGCTAATCAATCTGTTTGTATCGGCGGCCAGTCTGGTAGCGGCATTTATACGACCGTTGTTGGCGTTGGTGCCGGTAACGCTGCAAACACGGCTGACAGCAACGTATTGATTGGAGCTGGTGCAGGATCTGCGATAACCGG
>JANSWS010000535.1 GCA_024743355.1 bacterium | reverse complement strand
GCCGAAGATACACCATCCCGAAACAGAACCATGGTTGGCTCGCGATAGGGTTTGCCGACCATGCTGGGAAACAACTCTCCCCAGACTTCCTCGGTCAACCTGAGAACCTGGCCGGCGAAGATCGCTTGTTCATCCTCTTCTGGATTGACGGGGGTTTGGCTGCTGGCTGCAACCTGCATAGCCATTTGACGTTGGGCTTGTTGCAGTCCCACTTGAACGGCATCGCCAACTCCACCGCCCCGAAGAAATGTGAATAGAACCGCCAGAATAATCGCCAACAATCCTCCGCCACCAACAATGGTAGCCGGACGCATCCGCCGACGATCTTCGACATTACGACTTTGTTCTTGCCCTTCCATTCGCATGATGAACGACCCTTAGCAACAAAACATGAGCTCAAATAGGAAAAGAGAGATCCGCGGACCGACTATGCCAAGATATGGGTGTGGCAAGAGAAACGGCTTGACCCGGGTTCTATAAAGTATCCTTTGGTCTGCCTTTTGGCAATTATCGATGAGGGCAGCCGGAACCAATGAGGCGATGGTGAAATCGCGGAGGGTTACTCCAGTCCGAATAGTCCTGCAGGGGGAATGAGCTCTCCACCCAAGGAGCCGAGAACGCCACCCGACAGGAATCTCGGTTCGATAGCGAAATTGAAGCTGACGTTGTCGCGTCCCCGGTCCAAATTCATGCCCACTCTAACCAGAGCCGACTCGCCGATCCGCGTTAGAGCCAGGTTTTGTCCGATGCTACCAGTGTCACCAAAGTCATAGGCGGCGCCTCCGGAAAAGATCCACTTGTCATTCATGCGGTAATTCACAAAGCCGTTCAACACCCGAGCGCTGATCGGGCCTTCCAGCGACAGCAGTCCGATATAGGCGTTGCCCTTACCTGGCCGACTAATCTGTGCCCCTGCCGACAACGCCTTCAGACCTTGACTGAAGACGTCAAAGTAACCGTCTGAGAGCAGCGTCAGTCGATCTCCAACGTTGTAACGCAGATCGTAGTTGAAACCGCCAAAGCTCTCCCCAAAGTTATCTCGGTCTTCCTGGGGAAAGTAGATGAAGTCGGTGTCAAGGGACACAAGATCCACGATGCGCTCTCGTCCCGGCAATCCTCGTTTGGTCTGCCAGCGGTTGTCCAGTCCAAAGCGAACCTGACTGAGATCATCGGCTATCTCAGGGCTGCTGGCCGTAATCCAACGCTGCATGCCGGTCCGCAGGGCATAACCACGCTCGTCAAATTGCGGTGGAAGCGCTCCGCCAAAGGTATTGAACACGAACCTGCGTCGGAAATGCTCTTGGGCATTGTCGTCGAGCGGGTCGTAGAGAGGAAACCTCGCGAGATCCTGGTTGGAGTCCGCGTAGAATACTTCGCTCTCAAAGGTCATCTTGTGGGCCATGCCGCGCAGATCGAACAGACGATTCTCCACGTTCGGGTTGACCCGCCACATAGGCAGCGAAGAACGCCAACCGATCTGTCCGGTCAGCCGCGTGACATCTTCTTGATTCACATCCTGTTTCCAAAAGCCGGCTTCACCCGACAAAAATGGCACCATCTTGAAAGCCCCCATGCTGAAGGGCAACGCCAGCTCCTGGCGCGTCAGGGCGCGCACTCCTTCACTGTTGGTTTCCCAGGGACGCAGTTGAAACTTGGCCGCATCTTGAGGATCCGTGGGGGTGCTGGCGACGCGTTGCTTACCGTAGCCCACAGAAGAACTGGCCGACCATGTCAGCCGTTCGCCAAGCAGATCCTGCCCTAGCCAGTAATGGTTGATCCGAGGAAACCATTCGGTTTCGGTGAAGAATTCATTCACTCGTGTTTGTCCGTACACTTCGAACAAGCGGTTGCCGTTGTAACGCCGGGCTCGCAGCGCGGTGGTGAAATCCTTCTGTTGTTCCCACTCGTTTTCGAAGTATTGCTCCAGAAAGTTGCGATCGCTGATCCAGCCCCATTCGCCGAGAAGTTCCCAGTTTTGCGAAAGGAAAAGCCGATGGCGAGAAAAACTGCGCCCGCGAGTCTTCTTTTCCGGAACCAAGTTCTGACGATCGATTCCAAGCGTATCCAGACCGCTGTCCCGAATGAACCAGGAGTCCGAGGTGCCGATCCCCGGCACCCCAAACAGCCAGGTGGGGGCGTTGTAATCGAAGTGGGTACCGATGGCGGGTCCGCGTTCGGAAAGATAGTCTGTGGACACCGTCCAGTTGGAATTGTCATGGGGCTGGATGCCCAGCAGTTGATAAAGATCCCAATCTGCCAATACCTGAGTGCCGAAGATCGAGTCGCTCTTGAATTTGAGGTTGGTCAGATAGAAGCTGGGCTTGTTCAAATCGGTCTTCATGGAGGGCCAGAAAAACACCGGAACCCCACCGACATAGGCGTGATTGCCGCGGGTGCTAAGACTCAATTCCGTAGGCCGGTTAGGGTCCGTCGGAGCGAACACCGAAAGATCTTCTTCCGTGCGATTATCTTGAAATTCCACCTCGTCGGATTGGAGCCAGTATTTGGGTACCCCCATGCGGCTACTGGTGACAGCGGCTCCGAATGCTTTGAAATTGCGCGAGTCGCGCTGCTGCAGGACATCAGCCTTCAGTCGCAGCAGTCCGCGATACTGGGGTACTGGGGTCAATACCTCAGCAGACAGTACCATCCCGTACTCGCTGGAGACGTTGTAGTACATGCGTTCCGCGTAGATCACGCGGTTGCCTTGAAAAAAGACGATGTTGCCTTCCAAGTAGAGCTCGATGGGGCGATCGGCGGTCGAAGAGAAGCCTTCGAGAGGGTTGACCGGACCATCGCTGCGAACCCAGACCACCGCGTTGTCCGCCTCAAGCGAAACCGTCCCATAGTCCACCACTTCGCCACTCTGACTGGCCACCTGGATGCCCTGCACAACCAATTTGAAGCCGCCTCGAATCTGCAACACAGATTCTTTGCGATTGGGGTCGTAGGGACTGAAGGTGATTTCCGGTGATATGTTGCCGCGTGGCAGGAATTGAACATTCTTGGCGGCAAAGGGTGCCGGCACCGGAACTTGTTGCACGATTTGCGTCTGCTGAGGAAATGCAGGTGCTAATTCTTCAGGCCGAGGCGGAACCGCTGGCAGTGCTGTGACTGTTTCCGGGCGTCCCAAGTCGGCTGAGGGCGCGGTGCCGTCTTCTCCGATCACTAATCCACCCGGAGGCAAAAACTGGGAATCGCGGGTGCTTCCACCTGAAGCCTGAGCCTGAGGATTCCAGGTAACGGCTCCCGGGGTGGCTGGCGCTACCCGTGCCGGTGCGGCGGTGTTGTTGGGGGCGGCTGAAGCTTGCTGAGAGAGCAGCGGCGGAGCCGCGAACGCAGCGTCATTGGCGGCTTGGGGGACATTGCCCAAGCTTTGACTGAATTGCGCGGGTTGCACTGGATTGGGAGCCGCCATGAAAACGCCTGGCTCCCGTTGCCAATCCAGATGAGGAATATCGTAGCGAGCGACCTGCTGTCCCCCTTCCACCGAAATCGGATGAACACTGAACAACCGCCCCATCCACCGGTGATCCTTCAATCTTTGTCCGTTTCCCCAATCCAGCTCCGCGTTTCCATTCAAGAAGCAAATCACTTTGCCGGGATGCTCCTCAGTCAGCATCACATTCTTCTCGATCCACAAAATGATCTCGTCGGCACGGGCCTCTAGTTTCCCCTGCCGAAGTACACAGTTGCCCTCGAAGGCGAGTACGTCGTAGGAGCCTCGCTGTAGGCTGGCATAGCTATCCGCTTCCACGCGGATGGTGAACGTAGGATCGACATGGGGCAAATCAATTTCGGCGGCCAATGCATGCGTGCTCCAGGCAGCTAAGAGAATTGTGAGCAAGCCGCTGTATTGGCAGAGTGTGCGCCAGAAGAATAGAGTTCGGCTGACTGCAGACGGACTCCCAGCCAGAGTTGGTCGCACCAACTGCGGGGCTGAGAATTTCTGCGAATAGCTCGAGCTGGCTGGCACCGTCAACTTTCAATCTGAAAGCGCAAAGCCTGAACGCTGCAAGAGGTAAACGGCGTACGAAGAATCCGGAAACGAACGCTGTCGAGCAGAGTCAGGCCAAGTAGATTGATTGGAATTCCGGCTTGCTTATAGTTGAGCCAGCCCAACTGGGCCAAGGTCAATCACTTACGGCGGTGGCCTTGGGTGTAGATCGCGGTTTGTGAGCTTTGGGTTTGTTGGTAGATTTTCGGTAGAGATTTGACAGGAAGTCTGATCGCATTCCGTGAATCTAGGTACGACGAGGAAAGTCAGGATGACAACTAGCCCAGCATTGCAGAGGCGG
>JANSWS010000785.1 GCA_024743355.1 bacterium | reverse complement strand
CCCGGCGAGCGCGAGGCGCTCGATCGCGCGCGCTACGAGAGCAGCGTGGCCGCGCCGCCACAGCCCGCGCCACCGCGCCCGGCGCCGCTCGAGATACCCGAGGAACCGGCCCTGCCGGCGCAGCCGATCACGCTCGACGGGTACGTGCAGCGTTCCGGCGGCCCGCCCACGGTGTGGATCAACGGGGTCGATTCCTACCAGGGCAACCTGGCCGAGTTCGGCATCGAGGCGCGCGAGCTCACGCTCGAGCAGGCGCGGGTGCGTGTGCCGCGCGCCGGTGGCGACGCACTGCGGCTCAAGCCCGGCCAGTCCTACGACCCGGAACAGGCACGGGTCACCGAGTCGTGGGAACGCGCCGCGATGCCCGCGCTCGAACTGCCCGGAGATCTCGAACTGGAGTGAATCATGGCGGCGCAAGGATGCGCGGCCGCGCCCGTGCCGGCGGGTGCCGAGCTTTGGTAGCAAGAAGCGCCAGGTACGCGCACGGGCGCGCCGCGCAGGTGCACTCGTGCGTGCGGTGCGATCGCGATGTCATGGAGGACATCACATGGACCGTCACCTCAACCGCTCGCGCGCACGCGGCATCGCCGCGATCGCGCTGTTGCTCATCCTCACCGCCGGCGCCGCGATGCTCGTGCCGCGCCTCGCGGCCACCACCCGATCGGCCGTGCGTGCGTCCGATGACGCCGCCGTGCTGGGCGCCGCGCGCGATGCGCTGATCGGTTACGCCGTCGCCTATCCCGAGCGTGTCAACGCGGCGTACGGGCCCGGCTACCTGCCGTGCCCGGCGCGCGACCGGCACGGCATCGCGGGACCGGCCTGCGCACGCGCCACCGGCACGACGGTCGGGCGGTTCCCATGGCATACCCTGCGCGTCAACGACCTGCGCGATCGCAGCGGTGCGGGGCTGTGGTACGTCCTCGCCGAGAGCCATCGCTACAACCCCAAGCGCGAACCCTTGAGCACGTTGACGGTGCCGTCGCTGAGCCACGCCGGCGAGGCCATCGTCGCCGCGGTGATAGCTCCGGGCGCGCCGCTCGCGCATCAGCGGCGTCGCGGCGGCGATGCCGCCGATTGGATCGAGATGCGCCTGGCGGGATGGGACGGGGCCATCCTGACGCGGTCCGCGCCGTCCAACGATCGCGTCGTGACGATTGGCAGGGCGGCGCTGCGCGCGGCGCTCGAACAGCGTGTACTCGGCACGGTGGCCGCCGCGCTGAGCGATTTCGCGCGGCGCCACGGCGGGCGTCTGCCCTGGCTCGTGCCGCTCGATGCACCGCCGGACGCGGCACCGCGCGTCGGTG
>JANSWS010000534.1 GCA_024743355.1 bacterium | reverse complement strand
GGAACCCTTTCCAAAAGCAAGAAAGCGGCCTTCGCGGTGCTAAAACGGAATTTCCTTGGCTATTTCGCCAATCCGACGGGATACGTGTTTCTGTGCCTGTTCGTGCTATTAACCTCGATGGCAGCCTTCTGGCCACACGAGTTTTTCAACTCGAATCTGGCAAACCTGGAACAGCTCAACTACTGGTTCCCAATCATCATGCTGTTCTTCATTCCTGCCATCACAATGAGCATCTGGGCGGATGAAAAACGACAGGGAACCGATGAATTATTGTTGACGCTGCCGGCCGACGACTTTGACATCGTGATTGGCAAGTATCTGGCGGCGGCCTCCATTTACACGGTGTCGCTGGTCTTTTCCCAAATCTCGACCTTTCTCGTGCTCTTGTTTTTGTCCAAGGGCGAAGTCGACACGGGCTTATTCTTTGCCAATTACCTGGGCTATTGGTTCATTGGCCTGGCGATGATTTCGATTGGTATGATCGCGTCTTTTCTGACGCACAATCTGACTGTGGGCTTTATCCTGGGGGCTCTGTTTAACGCGCCTTTGGCCTTTGCCTCCATGGCGGATGTGATCATCCCCAACAAAGCTTGGGCAAATTTTGTTTCCACCTTCAGTCTGAGCGAACAGTTCGATAACTTTGGCCGAGGCGTCATTAGCATCGCGCCGATTGCCTTCTTTACGTTGGTGTTGTCCTTTGGCCTGTATTTCTGCATGGTTCTCATTGGTCGACGCCACTGGAGTGGTGGCAAAGAGGGGAACGTGATGTTTTTGCACTATCTCGGTCGCGTCCTGCTATTGGGCACCATCGTGTTCGCGGTCAGTTACTTCTTTAAGAATAATGACCGGCCAAGATACGATGCCACCGAGGGGCAGGTCAGCTCGCTCAGCCCCACAACGGCCAAGCTGATCCGGGCCTTGGAACCCGAGCGTCCGATCGTGATCGATGCTTATATCTCTTCCGACATTCCTGAGCAGTACGCCAAGACAAAATACGACCTGGTCACGCTGCTCAAGGAGTTTCAGGCCATTGCCTCCAGCCAACGCGTCAGTCTGCAGGTTCAGATCAACGACAACATCGAGCCGTTTGGAGAGGAAGCTCGATCAGCGGAGAAACAATATGGCATTGTGCCCGAGATCGTTCGCGTTCGCGAACGCGGGGCACTGAAGGATCAAGAAGTGATCTTGGGAGCCGCCGTGAGAAGTGGTCTTTCCAAAGTCGTCATTCCGTTTTTTGAAAGTGGAGTACCGGTCGAATACGAATTGGTGCGATCAATCAGCACCGTGGCTCAGCCGCGACGTGCCAAATTGGGGATCGTCAACACCGACGCCAACTTCATGGGTGGTTTTTCCATGGCCGGCGGCGGTTTTCGGCAAATCCCCAAACAGCCCATCGTTGAGGAATTGGAGAAACAGTACGACGTGGAAGCTGTCGACCCAAGCACTCCCATCGCGCCCGATGCTTATGACGTGCTTTTTGTCGTCCAACCCTCGTCGCTAAGTCCTCAACAGCTTCCCAACGTGGTCGAAGCCGTCCGCGCGGGCGTGCCAACGGCAATATTCGAAGATCCAATGCCCGCCGTTTACGAAGGCATCCCCGGCACCGGAGAACCCAAACAGCCGGCCGGCAATCCGATGATGGGAATGGGCGGGGCTCCGCAACCCAAGGGCGATATCCAGGAACTGTGGAAAGTGTTGGGATTGGATATTCCGACCCAGTTTGGCATGCAAGGCATTAACCCTGATATCGTTTGGCAAAAGTATAACCCGCACCCCAAACTGCGGTACTTGATGAACGCCAATGATGCATGGCTGTTTATCTTGGAAGGCCAGGATGAAGGGGAAGATTACCTGAGTGAGAATAGCCCCATCTCCGCAGGCCTCCGCGAGCTGATGTTCTTATTCGCGGGATCCATTCGCCACGAAGCCAATCGCGATGATTTGAAAGTCACCGATCTTGTAATGACCCGTGAAGCCTCGGGCTTGATTGGCTACGACGATCTGTCCGGTCAAATGCGGTCCTCGGATCCCTCGGCGGCACAACTGCAGGTCTTGCAGGGCGAAGCAACCGGGAAGCAGGTGGTGGCCGTGTACGTCGAAGGCGCGACGGATTCCGCTGCCGACGCAGCAACCGGCGAGACTGCCGATTCTGAAGGCGATGCGGCAGACTCCGCAGCCGAGTTGGCGGATAAACCGGCAGCAAACTCGAAGCCCATCAAGGCGGTCTACGTGGCTGATGTCGACTACATGCATCCCTTCTTCAGTGAAAATCGGAAACGTCCCGAACAGTTCGAGGAAATCGATTTGCGGGTGCAAAACATCACCTTTGTACTCAACATCGTCGACGTGCTGGCTGGTGAATTGGACTACCCAACGATCCGTTCGCACGAGCCGCAACACATTACCTTGAGTTTGTTTGAGGATCAGGCAGAGGTGTTCCGCCAGGAAGCGTTTGACAAACAACGTGAATTCCAAGAAGAGTTCAACCAAGAGAAGACCAAGGCTGAGCAGGAAATGGAACAAAAGATCGCCGAGTATCGCGACCGCTTGGCCAAGCTCGATGAGGCAGGTGCAACGGATCAAGCCAAACGCGAAGAGCGGATTCGTATCCAGCAACAGTTGCAGATCATGCAACAAGTTCAGCAGCGAAAGGTAACCGTCAAGACACAGCAACTGGCGTTGAAACGCGATACGCAGATCAAAGAGAGTCAGCGAGAATCCGAGTCGGAAATTCTGAAGTTGCAGAATCGATACAAAATGCTGGCGATCTTCTTGCCTCCCATTCCTCCCCTGTTGGTTGGTGCCGGCGTCTTTGTGACACGTCGTGTTCGTGAACGCGAGGGAATCTCCAAAAACCGTCTGAAGTAGTTGAAACCAGCAAAGACGTGATTCTCGAGCCGTAAACACAAAGATAACTTATTGAATTCAGGAGTAATTCCAGTGACAGAAGGTAGAACAACTGCGATCTTTGCCGTCGTGGCTGCCGTCGCTCTCGGCCTGGCATGGTGGTCGAAACCTGAGTCGGCAGTCAGCGAACAAGATGCCATGGAAGATATGGTTGGAAAGGTGGTTTTCAGCAGCTTTTCTGATCCCGAAACTGCGGCATCCATGCAAATCGTCAAGTACGACGAAGCACTCGCCCAATTGCGAAGATTTGAAGTCGCGCGAGACCCCAACACCAAGCTTTGGACACTGCCTTCACACGACGGTTATCCGGCGGATGCTGCGGAACAAGTCAAGGATGCGACGACTCCCTTCATCGATTTGAACGTGCTAAGCGTAGCCAGCGATCTAAAGAGTGACCACGAGCTGTACGGTGTCGTCAATCCAGACGATGAAGAGCTGGCGGCTGGTACCAGCGGTGTGGGCATGCTGGTGACCTTCAAGGATGATGCCGACCAGGTACTGGCCAGCATGGTCATCGGGAAGGAGGTTGAGCAAGCCGAAGGGCAACGCTATGTGCGTATTCCAACGGAAGACGTTATCTACGTCGTCGAGCTCGCGACGGATGCCTTCACCACCGATTTCCGAGATTGGATCGAAGGTGAATTGCTGGGTGTCAGGAGCATGGACATCCGCAAGGTAGGTGTGCGGGATTACACCATCGAAAGATCGTTGACCCAGGTCACTCTGCAACGCAACTACAACGCAACGGTGGCTTACAACCCGACCGAAAACGAATGGCAGCTGGAAGAGATGACCAGCTATGCCAGTGGAAGTCCCGTGCCTGCCGAGTTGGCAGAAGGGGAAGAGCTGAACTCTGAATTTCTGAACGCACTGCGGACGGCAGTTCAGGATCTGGAGATTATTGACGTACAACGCAAGCCGCAAGGATTGGCCGCCGACCTCAAGGCGGACGATTCACTACTGCAAAATGAAGAGAGCATCAGGGACTTGCAGCAGCAGGGTTTCTACGCTGCCCAGGGTTCGGATGGAACCGAGATTTTTGCCGCAGGTGGTGAAACAATCATCGGTACCGAAGATGGAGTTGACTATTTGTTGCGGTTTGGCGAGGCAACAGCCAGTCTCTCATCCATGGACGGCGACGAAAATGACGATGGTGGACTGAGCCGCTACCTGCTGGTCACGGCTAAGCTGGATGAATCTAAGTTTCCCGCCCCAGAACTCGAGCCTCTGCCCGAGACCGTGGAAGAAATGCTGGCTCGCGAAGGCGCCGAGCAAGCGGGGCCCGCTTCGTCTCAAGCGGCTGACGAAGAGTCCAGTAACGAAGAAGCGACTTCGGACGCAGACCAGGATACGCAAGAGAGCCCAGAGTCCGAAGCCCAGGCCGAGGAGTCCG